>NZ_AKIY01000183.1:57500-90593 GCF_000282615.1 Bradyrhizobium sp. YR681
GCGCGGTCCTCGCCATTGGCGCCGGGCATCGCGATCGACCACCGACATCCCCGCGCCCTCGGTCGCGCGTACCGGCACCGTGGCCGGATCGAAATCCTCCAGACAAAACACGTTGACGCCGAAATGATCAGGCGCGGCGCGCTTGCGGTGAAAAACGTAGATGCCGCAGCGTGAGCAGAAGAAATGCTTCGCGCGGTGCGTATTCCATTCGTAGATCGACAAAAGATCTTCGCCGCTCTCAACGGTGAGCGCGCTCTCATGCACCTTCGTCATCAGCGCGTTCTTCTGCCGGCACAACGAACAATCGCAGGTCGTCAGCTCTTCGATGTCTGACACGAGGCTGAACGTCACCGCGCCGCAGTGGCAGGATCCGCGATAGGTCGGCATGTTGGTCTCTTTCCGTCCTGATATGCCCGAGCATCGGCGAGGCGTGCCCGCCGCACAACAGATGGATTGCACGCAGAACAATGTTTGGTGATCGCCAGGACCTCCACCGGCTTGTGATCATTCAGCCATGATCGCTGACTAGCAGAGTTCATGTGGAGTTCATTTCGAGTTCCCTAGCCTTCCATCTGTCAGACCTTCGACCTGCCAAGACCAACCATCCCCTCAAGGAGGAGACTCTCATGCCAGCATTGCTTCGTCCCGCCCTCGCCGCGCTCGGCGTCGCGTGCCTTGTGTCCGCAGCATCGCTTGCTTCCTCCAGCACCGCGTTCGCGCAAGCCAAGCCGGCTGCGCCCGCCCAGGAGGCCGCGCCGGCACAGGCGCCGGCGCTGAAGCAGATCGCGCTCACCGACAAGCAGCTCGACAGCGTGCTCGCGGCGCAGAAGGACATGGACGCGATCACGGAAAAGCTTCCCGAAAACTCCGCGCCCGACCAGAAGGTGATCGGCCAGCTCGACGGCGTCGCCAAGAAATTCGGCTTCACGGGCTATGACGACTACAACAACGTCGTCGACAACATCAGCCTGGTGCTCGGCGGCTTCGACCCCGCGACGAAGAAATATGTCGGCACCGAAGCTGTGATCAAGGCGCAGATCGCCCAGCTCCAGGCCGACAAGAAGATGCCGGCCAAGGACAAGAAGGAAGCCCTCGACGAACTCAATGAAGCGCTGAAGACCCCGGCGCCGCAGGTCGAGAACAAGGGCAATATCGAGCTCGTCGGCAAGTATTACGACAAGCTCGTTGCTGCGCTCGGGGATGACGAGAACTGAGCCCGCAACGCTCGTGTCCCGGACGTACTGCAGCGTAAAACGCTGCTGCGCGGAGCCGGGACCCAGAGAGCTCCGGACTTGCGGTTGCATGGGCCCCGGCTCTGCAGCGCGCCGTTGAAGGGACGCTGCGCTGCGTCCGGGGCACGAGACCGAGTCCAGACCAAAGAGAGCCCCGGAGAGATCTCCGGGGCTTTTGTCGTTTTTAGACGCCGCGAACCGGCCTCACGTCCTCGTCCGCATCCGCATCATGAAGCTGTCGTAGCTCAGCTCCGCGACCTGCATCCACGCCAGCGACTCGTTCCTGAAGGCCGACAGGCTCGTGTACATCTTGCCGAAATGCGGGTTGGTCTTGGTGAGGTCCGCATAGATCTCGTTCGCGGCGGTGTAGCAGGCCTCGAGCACCTCCTGCGGAAACGGCTTCAGGATCGCGCCGGCCACCAGCAGGCGCTTGAGTGCCGGCGGGTTGACGTAATCGTATTTGCCGGTAACCCAGGTGAAGGTGTCGCGCGAGGCCATCTCGATCACGGACTGATAGTGCTTCGGGAGCGCGTTCCACTTGTCGAGATTCATGATGTTGTGGCCCTGGCCGGTGCCTTCCCACCAGCCCGGATAGTAGTAATATTTGGCGACCTTCACGAAGCCGAGCTTCTCGTCGTCATAGGGGCCGACCCATTCGGCTGCGTCGATGGTGCCCTTCTCCAGCGCCGGATAGATGTCGCCGCCCGCGATCTGCTGCGGCACGCCGCCGACCTTGGCGATGATCGTGCCGGCAAAACCGCCGACGCGGAATTTCAGTCCCTTGAAATCCTCCATCGACTTGATCTCCTTCCGGAACCAGCCGCCCATCTGGGCGCCGGTCGAACCGGTCGGAATGCCGATCGTGTTGTGCTCCTTCAGGAGGTCGTTGAGCATCTCCGTGCCGCCGCCGAACAGCAGCCAGGAAATATGCGCGCGCGTGTTCAACCCGAACGGCAGCGACGTGCCGAAGGTGAAAGCGGGGTTCTTGCCCCAGTAATAATACAGCGCTGTGTTGCCCATCTCGACGGTGCCGTTCGACACCGCATCGAGCACCTGCAGGCCCGGGACGATCTCGCCGGACGCGAATGGCTGGATCTGGAATTTGTTGTCGGTGGCTTCGGCCACGCGCTTGCAGAAATATTCGCAGCCGCCGTAGAGCGTATCGAGCGCCTTGGGCCAGCTCGCGGCGAGCCGCCATCTCACCTCCGGCGACGACTGCGCAATCGCCGGCGCGGCAACCGCTGTGCTTGCCGCCAGCCCGGCGCCCGTTACTTTCAGGAAATCACGACGTTTCATGCGTATCCCTCCGTTGTGCCGATTGCTCGACTTAAGGGAACGATCTTCGTGTCGTCTTGGGTTCGCCGATAACCGACGTTGTGTTTTGCTATGGTGAAGGTGTGAGCGTGTCCGACGGCCCTTCAGGGCTCTTGGTGGATCCCGTGCGTTGCGGTTCCGTCGTCAGGATGATCGCTTGCCCGGGGATAATCAAGCGTCGTCGGTTCGCTCGCAGTTGCGAAGGGGGGCGTCTCATCCATGAGATGGGAGCACCGACGAAAAGTCGTCATGCCCGGGCATGTCCCGGGCATCTACCTTCTTTGTGCTGCGTGGTCAGGCGTGGATGGCCGGGACAAGCCCGGCCATGAGGAGCATAGGAATAGCAAAAGCCCCGGAGATGGCAGCATCTCCGGGGCTTCTTCGTCTCCAGTCGTGGGGACGGCTCAGCGCCTCACGTCTTCGTTCGCATCCGCATCATGAAGCTGTCGAAGCTGAGCTCGGCGACCTGAAACCACGGCAACGCCTCGGCGCGGTAGGCGGACAGGCTCGCATACATCTTGCCGAAATGCGGATTGGTCTTGGACAGTTCGGCATAGGTCTCGTTGGCAGCCGCGTAGCAGGCTTCGAGAACGTCCTGCGGGAACGCCTTCAACGTCGCGCCCGCCACCAGGAGCCGCTTCAAGGCCGGCGCGTTCAGCGCGTCGTACTTGCCGGTGATCCAGGTGAAGGTATCGCGCGAGGCGGCATCGATCGCGGCCTGATAATGCTTCGGCAGCGCATTCCACTTGTCGAGATTGATGATGTTGTGGCCCTGGCTCGTGCCTTCCCACCAGCCCGGATAGTAGTAGTACTTCGCGACCTTGACGAAGCCGAGCTTCTCGTCGTCATAGGGCCCGACCCATTCGGCCGCGTCGATCGTGCCTTTTTCCAGCGCCGGATAGATGTCGCCGCCGGCGATCTGCTGCGGCACCGCGCCGAGCTTGGCCATGATGGTGCCGGCGAAGCCACCGATGCGGAATTTCAGGCCCTTGATGTCGTCGAGCGTCTTGATCTCCTTCCGGAACCAGCCGCCCATCTGCGCGCCGGTCGATCCGGTCGGAATGCCGTAGACGTTGTGCTCCTTCAGGAGGTCGTTCACGAGCTCCTGCCCGCCGCCCCACAGCAGCCAGGAGATCTGCTGGCGCGTGTTCAGTCCGAACGGAAGCGCGGTGGCGAAGGTGAAGGCGGGGTTCTTGCCCCAGTAGTAATAAAGCGCGGTGTTGCCCATCTCGACGGTGCCGTTCGACACGGCGTCGAGCACTTGCAGGCCCGGGACGATTTCGCCGGCCGCGAACGGCTGGATCTGGAATTTGTTATCGGTGATCTCGGCAACTTTTTTGGCGAAATATTCGCAGCCGCCATAGAGCGTATCGAGCGACTTCGGCCAGCTCGTGGCGTGGCGCCACCTGATTTCAGGCGACGACTGCGCGATCGCAGGCGCGGCGACGGCGGTGCTTGCAGCGAGGCTCGCGCCCGTCACCTTGAGAAAATCACGACGTTTCATGCGTATCCCTTCCATTGCGTCGATGCGTCGAGCAGGGAACGATCTTGGTGTCGTCTTGGCTTCGTCGAGGATCGACGTTCTCTTGTTGAGATTGTTGAGCGTTTCCGAATGGCCCTGATGGGCTCTTTTTTGCTGGAAGCCGGGCGTTGCGGTTCCAGCCTGAGGATGGCCGGGCGCCCTGCGATAATCAAGCCTCCTGCCGCCCTCGCAGCTGCGAACGCTGGCAGACGAAAGTCGGGGGGCACCGGCGAGCTGCTGGTTCTTTGGGCAGCAGCTCCGAAGGCAGTGCGCTCCCTCCCCCGCTTGCGGGGGAGGGCTGGGGAGAGGGTGCATCCACAGTGAGACTCCCCCAGAGGTGAGAGCCCTCACCCGGCGCTACGCGCCGACCGCTCCCGCAAGCGGGGGAGGTGGGGAGCCCGTGGTCGTGGTCTTTTCCCCCCTCAACCTTCCTTGGTGAACGCCGCCTCCATCGCCTTCCTTGTCCTGATCGTCTCGTTGGCCGCATCGAACTCGACATCGCTCCAGCGCACGATCTCGCCATGGGCGACGTCGTGCTTCAGCTTCAGCCGGTGCGCGAGGCCGATCGGCAGGGCACCCGCCTTCAGGCTCGTGGCCGCCGGTACCAGCTTGCCCCACACCGTGTAGCCGCCTTCGCCGTCCAGCATCTCGCCGGCGCGCAAGGCGCGCTTGGCGACGGATGCGACGTCGCCGCGGAAGCTGTAGGGCTGGCCGGTCGGCTCGCCCCGCAGCGCAGCGGAGAGGATCGAGATGTTCAGCTCCAGCCCGATCAGGTGGTAGGGCTTGTACATCGCGGCAAAACGCCCGCTGCCGTCGGTCTTCAGGCCGTACTGCCGGAAGCAATCCGCGGCGTAGTCGTTCGGCGCCTCCAGCACGACATAGACGCCCCAGCGCAGGTCGCGAAATACCGGCCTTCCGTCGCGTTCGAGCGAGGAGACGACTTCGACCACGCCGGACCGCTCCAGCACGCCGCCGCGGGATCGCGGCCGCATGATGTGCGGGAGGTCGTCGACGCCGCAGGGCGGAAACAGCAGCCCCTCCGAGGGCACGTCGAGGCCGCAGGCATTTGCGATCGCGGCCATCTCGATCGCCGATTTGGTGCCGTCGAGGAAGGAATTGAACATCTGCGGGTTCATGCCGGCCGACTGCGCCTCTCCGGCGGTCAGTCCGTAATGCTGCCAGACGCCGTCGGGCGTGACGTCGTGATAGGCCGGCAGGTATTTCGTACCCTTGCCGGCGGCAACCACGCGAAAGCCGGTGGCGCGGGCCCAGTCCACCATCTCCGCCGTCAGCGCCGGCTGGTCGCCATAGGCGAGCGAATAGACCACGCCCGCTTTGCGCGCCTCCTCGGCCAGCAGCGGGCCCGCCAGCACGTCGGCCTCGACGTTCACCATCACGACATGCTTGCCCGCCGCGATCGCAGCGCGTGCGTGCCTGATGCCGACCGCGGGATTTCCGGTCGCCTCCACCACCACGTCCATCGCGCCGCCGGCGATGGCGCGCGCGCCGTCATCGGTAAACACCGTGGCCGCGATCCGCTCGGCGGTCCAGCCGACCGTGCGGCAGGCCTCGCGCGCGCGGTCGCGGTCGATGTCGACGATGATGGGCACTTCCAGCCCCGGCGTGTGCGGCACCTGCGCCAGAAACATCGAGCCGAATTTGCCGGCGCCGATCAGCGCGACACGGACGGGCTTGCCGGCGGACGCGCGGGCCTGGAGGAGGCGAAAGAGGTTCATGGGGAAATGTCCTGGGCGTAACAATCTAAGCTCGTCATTCCGGGGCGCAACGAAGTCGCGAGCCCGGAATCCATACTCCCGATGGTGGTTATGGATTCCGGGCTCGACGCTACGCGCCGCCCCGGAATGACAATTTACTCCGCCGCCTGCCGCGGTGCCCGTGCAAGCCGCACCAGCGCGTCGTCCTCCACCGTCTTGATCGGCGCAAAGTCGCGGTGCGCGATGTACTCCGGCCGCGTGGGGGTGCGGATGTAATTCGAGACCGCGTTCAGCGTCAGGTACACGATCTTGCGCGGATAGGGCGTGATGTTGCCGGCGGAGCCGTGCACGAGATTGCCGTGGAACATCAGCATGCCGCCGGGCTTGCCGGTCGGCGCGACGATGCCGCCCTGCTTGACCAGCCGCGTCACCGTGTCCTCGTCCAGCGTCCACAGCGGATAGGACGTCGTCGCAAGGTCGTGCGAGGCCTTGAGGTCGCCGGCGTGCTGGCTTTGCGGCACCAGCATCAGGGGCCCGTTGATCGGCATCACCTCGTCGAGGAAGATCGCGATGTTCATCGCGCGCGGCTCGGGCATGCCGTCGTCGCGCTTCCAGGTGCCGTAATCCTGGTGCCACTGCCAGACGTCGCCGGTGAAGGCCGATTTCGCGTTGATCTTGAACTGGTGCATGTAGACCGGCTCGCCGAACAATTGCTCCACGGGATCGATCATGCGCGGATGCGCGCCCAGAATGCCGAACGCCTCGTTGTAGAGATGCGCGGCAAAGGCCGTGCGCGGCGCGCCGCTCTTCTCGCGCCAGACTTCCGGCCGGTTGGCGTCATAGATGCCGACCGCCTCGCGGGCGAGGAGATCGACCTCCTCTTGGGCAAACAGCTCGGGCAGGAACAGCCAGCCCTCGCGGTGGAAGAACTCCAATTGCTCCTGAGACAGTTTCATGGGTCGTCCTCCTGTTTGATTTTTGTTGTCATTCCGGGGCGCGCGAAGCGCGAGGCCGGAATCCATTTCTCCGCAGCGTATGCCGTCTGATGGATTCCGGTTCGACGCGGCGCGTCGCCCCGGAATGACAGCTACGCCGCCGCCTCGTCCGTCGCCCTCAATCTTTCCTCGGTCATCCGTCCTGCTGTCTGCGCATGCGCCAGCGCGGTACGTTCAGCCGCTTTCGCGTCGCCTGCGAGAATGTGTCTGGCGATGTCGGCGTGTTCGGCCCACGCGCTGCCGCGATAATCCAGCTCCGACAGCACCGTCGCCATCGAGCGGCGCATATGCGGCCATTGCGGCGAGATCGTCTCCTCGATCACGGGATTGCCGGCGAGCTGATAGATGGCGCGATGAAAATCGACGTCGAGCGTGATGAGTTCGGCCAGCGAGGTCTTGCGATCGATGCCGCGTCCGGCGGCGAGCGCCGTCTCGAGCCGCGCGCGTCCGGCCGCGTCGGTGCCTGCGCGCATCGCCGCGAGCCGCGCCGCGAGCGCGTCGATCGCACCGCGCACCTCGTAGAGCTGGCGGATGCGCGCGGGATCGAGCTGGGTGACTTCGAAGCCGCGCTTGCCGCTCTCGGCGACGAGGCCCTGCCGGTGCAGCAGATGCAGTGCATGCGACACCGGCTGGCGCGACACGCCGAGCTTGTCGGCAAGCTCGTTCTGGCGGATGCGCTGGCCGGGCTGAAGCGTGCGGTCGGAGATCGCCTCCAGGATTCGCGCATAGACCTGGTCGATCAGGTTCGGGAGCGGGTCGAGAGGGATCACGGCGGCGGCTCCAGAAAAGGAATACGGAATTCCGTATTCGAAGGTATCGCAGGAGGGAGGACGCCGTCAAGAAGGGTGTCGCGGCCGATGCTGACTCTAACCCTTTGATATCGCTAGAGTCGCCTACTGTGCATGGGGTTGTTTTCGCGGAATCGACTGCTATGCCGCCAGAAACGTCGTGACGGCGTCGCCGAACTCGAGCGGCGCCTGCTCGAACATCCAGTGCCCGGCATTGGCGATCACCGCCGTCTGGCTGCCCGCGATGTGCTCGGCCAGGACGCGCCACATCACCGACAGGCTGCCGGTGGTGGCGCCGCCACCGATCAGCAGCGTCGGCGTCCGGATCGCCTGCGCGTCCGCGAGCGTGTAGGGCCGTCGCTGCTCGTTGATCTGGCCGAGGAAGGTGAGCGCATTGTCGCGCAGTTGCTGCTTCGCGGCGGCCGGCACGCGCCGCCAGGAGCCGTCGCCCTCGATGCCCTCGTAGAAATTCTGCAGCGCGCCCTCGATGTCGCCCGCGCGGATCATCTCGACCGAACGCACCGTGCGCGCGGCCAGCGGCGGATGCGCCGGCGTGCCGTCCGGCACGGGCAGGCTGGCGTCGAGATCGCCGCCGGGTTCTGCCAGCACCAGCTTGCGCAGCAGATCGGGCCGCGCCTGCGCCACGCGAAACGCGATGTGGCCGCCGCGCGAATGGCCCATCAGATCGACCGGGCCAGGCTGGACCTGCTCGATGAAGGCGATCATGTCAGAGACGTGCTGCGCCATCTTGTAGTCTTCGCCGACGGCGTCCCAATGCTCGGGGAAGAAGTGCCGCAGGCTGACCGAGATCACCCGATGGTTCTTCGACAGCGGGCCGAGCACCGAATACCAGGTGCGGAAATCCCCGAGCGTGCCGTGCACGCAGACCAGCGGATGGCCGTCTCCGACTTCGAGATAAGCCATGTCGTAACCGTTGACGCGAAAGCTCTGCATGATCAGCTCGCCAGGAAATCGAGAACGACTTCGGAGTATTTTTGCGGCGCCTGCTCGAACATCGGATGCGTCGCGTTCGGGATGATCGCCGTCTTGGAATAGGGCACATGCGCGGCCAGCGCATGCAGCACCTTCGGCAGCAGGCCCTTGGTCCGCGCACCCAGGATGAACAACGTCGGCATCCTGATCGCTTCCGCGTCCGCCTTCGAGAACGGCGGGCGGTTGTCGCGAACCTGGCCGATCAGCGTATAGGCGTTGTCGCGCAGATTCTGCTTCACCATCGCCGGCAGCCGCGGCCAGGTGCCGGGGCCCTCCAGCGTGTCGACGAACACGGCAAGGCCGCCGTCGACATCGCCGGCGGCGATCTTCTCCGCCGACGCCGTGAAGCGCGCCAGCAGCGGCGAGGGGCCGCCGGCATAGTCAGGGTCAAGGCTCGCATCGAGCTCGCCGCCGGGCTCGGCCAGGATCAGCCGCCGCAGAAGATCCGGCCGCTGCTGCGCCACGCGGAAGCAGATGTGCCCGCCGCGGGAATGGCCCATCAGGTCGACCGGTCCGAGGTCGAGCGTCTCGATGAAGGCGATGACGTCCTGGACATGCTGGGTGATCGAATAGGTATCGCCGACGCCATCCCAGCGTTCCGGGAAGAAGTGCCGCAGGCTGACGGCGATCACCCGGTGTCGCTGCGTCAGCGGCCCGAGCACGCAGCCCCAGACGCGGAAGTCGTTGAGCGAGCCATGCACGCAGACCAGCGGCGGCCGTCCCAGGTCTTCGCCCACGTCGAGATAGGGCATGTCGTATCCGTTGACGTGGAGGCTTTGCATTCTCGGTTCTCGAAGTGTTGGCGCGCGAAAGGGGGGCGGAACTCCTGTGCAAGATTCCCGGAAACCGGGTGGATCGCAACTATTTCCAAGCCTAGATTTAGGCCGAGATCACATTGGGGGCATGCGACAAGGACGCAAGCCAGGAACCAGACATGACCGACCAGCATTTTGCCCTGTTCGATACCAGGATCGGCCTCTGCGCCATCGCCTGGGGCCCGCGCGGCATCAACGGCACGCAACTGCCGATGGGCGGCGAGGACAAGATCCGCACCCGCATCAGCCAGCGCCATGCCGACGCCACCGAGGCCGAGCCGACCGCCGAGGTGCGCGAGGCGATCGACCGCATCGTCAAGCTGCTCGCGGGCGAGCCTGATGACCTCACCGATATCCCGCTCGATCTGGACGGCGTGCCCGATTTCAACCGCGGCGTCTACGAGATCGCCCGCGCCATCCCGCCCGGCAGGACCATCACCTATGGCGATATCGCAAAACAGCTCGGCGGCGTCCAGCTGTCGCGCGATGTCGGCCAGGCGCTCGGCCGCAATCCGTGCCCGATCGTGGTGCCCTGCCATCGCGTGCTGGCGGCCGGCAACAAGCCCGGCGGCTTCTCGGCCAATGGCGGCGTGGTGACCAAGCTGAAGATGCTCGAGATCGAAGGCGCGCTGGTGAATCACACGCCGAGTTTGTTCGATTGAGGCTGTTTGTGCCGGAGTCGTAGGGTGGATTAGCCGAAGGCGTAATCCACCCCTTTTTGGCGCTGCGCGAGAAGAGGTGGATTACGCTTCGCTAATCCACCCTACGGATCCCGCCCTAAATTTTCGCCGCCGTCTTCGGCCAATACTTGTCGCGCAAATGCCGCTTCACCAGCTTGCCCGTCGGCGTGCGCGGCAGCTCGGCCTCGAAATCGATCGAGCGCGGGCATTTGATCGCGGAGAGACGCGTCTTGCAGAACGCGATCAAATCGGCCTCCAGCTCCTTGCCCGCACGCGTCATGTCGTGCGGCTGCACCACGGCCTTCACCTCCTCGCCCATCTCCTCGTTCGGCACGCCGAACACGGCAACGTCCGCGATATCAGGGTGGGTGATCAGCACGTCCTCGGTCTCCTGCGGGTAGATGTTCACGCCGCCGGAGATGATCATGTAGGATTTGCGGTCGGTGAGGAACAGGAAGCCGTCCTTGTCGAGATAGCCGACGTCGCCGAGCGTCGACCAGCCTTTTGCGTTGTAGGCCTTCTTCGTCTTCTCGGGGTCGTTGTGATACGCGAACGCGGGCGCGTCGGCAAAATAGACCGTGCCGATCTCGCCCACCGGCTGCTCCTCGTCGTTCTCGTCCAGGATCTTGATCTTGCCGACCACGGCGCGGCCGACGCTGCCGCGATGTTCCAGCCATTGCTGCGAGTTGCAGACGGTGACGCCGTTGCCTTCCGAGCCGGCATAATACTCGATCAGGATCGGGCCCCACCATTCGATCATCTTTGCCTTCACGTCGACCGGGCAGGGGGCGGCGGCGTGGATGGCGCCCTTGAGTGTCGAGACGTCGTACTTGGTGCGGACCTCGTCCGACAGCTTCAGCATGCGCACGAACATGGTCGGCACCAGCTGCGATTGCGTCACCTCGTATTTCTCGACCAGCTTCAAGAACTCCTCGGCGTCAAAATGCTCCATGATGATGGAGGTGCCGCCGAGCACGATCGCCATCATGTTGAAGCGCAGCGGAGCTGCGTGATAGAGCGGCGCCGGCGAGAGATAGGTGCTCTCCGCGTTCATGCCGCACATGTCGGCGCAGAGCACCCGCAGGAAGGCATTCGGCACGTCGATCTTGTTGCCCTCGAAGGCTTTCTTGATTCCCTTCGGGCGCCCGGTGGTGCCGGATGAATAGAGCATGTCATAGCCGGCGACCTCGTCCGCGACCGGTGTTGTCGGCTGCGCGGCCGCTTCCTTGTCATAGGAGCGGAAGCCGGCTTGCGGCTCGTCGACCATGTAGAAGACCGGCTCGCCGGGCGCGCCCTTGATCAGGGCCTTGATCTGGTCGGCGCATTTCGGCGTGGTGATGACGACCTTGGCGCCGCAATCGCCGATAATGTAGTCGATCTCGTCCTGCTTCAGATAGCGGCTGATCGCGGTGTAGTAGAGCCCGCTGCGCTGCGCCGCCCAGCAGATCTCCATGAAGGCGAGACGGTTCTCCATCAGCAGCGCGATGTGATCGCCCGCCTTCAGGCCCAGTGAGCGGAACAGGTTTGCGCCCTGGTTCGAGAGCTCGTCGAGCTCGCGATAGGTGATCGCCTTACCTGTGCTGGCCATCCGGTAGGCGATCTTGTCGGGCGCGGTCCTGGCGTAGATGGACGGATGGGTCATGGCGTTTCCTCAAAAAAAGCGAGCGGTGAATGGCGACAGGGGCGGAAGCCGCTCCCTGTCCCCACTCGCCACTCGCCATTTGTTGTTCGCTTTTCTTCTTACAGTCGTTCGACGATCGTCACGTTCGCCATGCCGCCGCCTTCGCACATGGTCTGCAGGCCGTAGCGCTTGCCACGCTGGTGCAGGGCGTGGACCAGCGTCGTCATCAGCTTGGTGCCGGAGCCGCCGAGCGGGTGGCCGAGCGCGATGGCGCCGCCGTTGACATTGAGGCGCGCGGGATCGGCGCCGGTGGTCTTCAGCCAGCCGGTCGGAACCGAGGCGAAGGCTTCGTTGACCTCGAACAGGTCGATGTCGTCGATCTTCATGCCGGCCTTCTCCAGCGCGCGCTTGGTGGCATGAAGCGGCGCATCGAGCATGATGACGGGATCGCCGCCGGTCATGGTCATGTGGTGGATGCGCGCGAGCGGTGTCAGGCCGAGCTGCTTGAGGCCGCGCTCGTTGACGACCATCACGCCGGAGGCGCCGTCGCAGATCTGGCTGGCGCTGGCGGCGGTGAGCTTGCCGTTCTCGGCGATCAGCTTGACGCCCTTGATGCCGTCGAGCGTGGCGTCGAAGCGAATGCCCTCGTCGATGTGGTGGGTGTCCTTGGTGCCGTCGGCGCGGGTGATCTCGAGCGGCACGATCTCCTTCTTGAAGTGGCCGGCCTGCGTGGCCGCGATCGCGCGCTGATGGCTGTTGTAGGAATATTCGTCGAGATCATCCTTCGACAGGCCATACTTCTCGGCCATCATCTCCGCGCCGGTGAACTGGCTGAACACGATGTTCGGATATTTGTGCTCAATGCCCGGGCTCTTGTAATTGCCAAAGCCGTTCTTGGCCGGGAGTTGCGAGGACAGGCCCATCGGCACGCGCGTCATCGATTCCACGCCGGCGGCGATCACGACGTCCATGGTGCCGGACATCACGGCCTGCGCTGCAAAGTGCAGCGCCTGCTGCGAGGAGCCGCACTGGCGGTCGATCGAGGTGCCCGGCACGCTCTCCGGCAGCTTCGAGGCCATGATCGCGTTGCGCGCGACATTGTTGGACTGTTCGCCGACCTGCATCACGCAGCCCATGATCACGTCCTCGACCAAAGCGGGATCGACCTTGGTGCGATCAACCAGCTCGTCCAGCACCTTGGCGGCGAGATCGGCTGGATGCCAGCCGGCGAGGCGGCCCCCCTTGCGCCCGCCGGCGGTACGCGCAGCGGCGACGATGTAAGCCTCGGCCATTTCGGTCTCTCCCTGGATTGTTCTGTATCGCGTTGGGTTGTCGCGGCGGATTTAAGAGGTGGCTGATCGTTTAGTCAATCGATCAATTAATTCTTGTGATGAGGCGCTGCTTCGGCTTATCTGCGCTCCTCTCTTGCGGTCAAAACAGGGACCTCCGTGGCTACCAGCGTACCGAACAGGCTCCCCAGCGGAAAAAATTCCACGGCAGAGAAATTGCTCGTGGCCGCCAGCGAGTTGATGATCGAACGCTCCTCGATCGAGATCTCGCTGTCCGACATCGCCCAGAAGTCGGGCGCCAATGCCGCGCTGGTCAAATATCATTTCGGCAACAAGGACGGCCTGCTGCTGGCGCTGCTCGAGCGCGACGCCGGGACGGAGCTGTCCAATCTCGAATATCTGCTGGCCCAGCCGATCACGCCGACAGCGAAGCTGAAGCTGCATATCGGCGGCATCATCCGCGCCTATCATCGGTTCCCCTACATGAACCGGCTGATCCACTATCTCCTGCACGAAAGTGTTGCCGGCTCCGCCGACGAAGTTTCAAAGTTCTTCGTCGCGCCGCTGCTGGACTTCCACCGCCGTCTGCTCGCCGAGGGCGTCAGTCGCGGCGAGTTCCGGGCCACCGATCCGGTGCTGTTCTACACCAGCCTGATCGGCGCCTGCGATCACCTGTTCTTCGGCCGGCACGCGATGTCTCGCGCGACCGGCGTCGGCCCGGTCACCGACGACGTCTGCCGGCAATACATCAAGCACATGGAAACGCTGATCTGCGGCGGCATCCTCGCGCAAGCCGGGGAAGCTGCTGCGGCCGGATAATCCGGCCAGAACGTAGAAGTCTAGAGAAGAAACGCCCAAGGAAAGGTACAAGCGATGGAATTGAAAGACGTAGCCGTTCTCATCACCGGCGGCGGTTCGGGCCTCGGTGAAGCGACTGCCCGCGCCATGGCAGCCAAGGGCGCCAAGATTGGCGTGATCGACCAGAACAAGGACAACGCCGAGAAGGTCGCCGCCGAAGTGAAGGGCGTAGCCCTCCATGCCGACGTCACCAGCGAGGAGCAGATCAAGGCGGCGATCGCGAAGGCGGAAGCCGCGCATGGCGTTGCCCGCGTGCTGATGAACTGCGCCGGCATCGGCGGCTCGCAGCGTATCGTCGGCCGCGACGGCGTCTATCCGCTCGAAAAGTTCGCGCGCATCATCAACGTCAATCTGATCGGCACCTTCAATTGCCTGCGGCTGTTCGCCGAGCGCCTCGTCACCATCGAGCCGGTCGGTGAAGAGCGCGGTGTCATCATCAACACCGCCTCGGTTGCCGCCTATGAAGGTCAGATCGGCCAGATCGCCTATTCGGCCTCGAAGGGCGGCGTCGTCGGCCTTACCCTGCCGGCCGCGCGCGACCTCGCCAGCCAGAAGATCCGCGTCAACACCATCGCGCCCGGCCTGTTCTTCACGCCGCTGCTGATGGGTCTGAACGAGGAAGCCCGCAAGAGCCTCGGTGCCCAGGTGCCGCATCCTTCGCGCCTCGGCGATGCCAAGGAATATGGTTCGCTTGCGGTGCACATCGTCGAGAACCCGATGCTGAATGGCGAGACCATCCGTCTCGACGGCGCCATCCGCATGGCTCCGCGGTAGGCGCTTTCTTCCTTCTCCCCTTGTGGGAGAAGGTGGCGCGCTCTTGAGCGCGCCGGATGAGGGGTCTCTATCCGCGGAGACAGACCCCTCACCCAAGCGAGTATGTGGCCAGCGATTTACATGCCCTCTCCCGCAAGGGGAGAGGGCACAACAATCGGCACCGCCAAGACCGGTAAGCAGGAGCGCCCCATGTCCCAACCGCTGCTGATCGAGCATGACGACGGCGTCGACCGGGTGACGCTCAATCGGCCCGAAAATCTCAACGCGCTCGATCCTGCGTTGATCGATGCGCTCAACGTTTACTTCCAGGGTCTCCAGCGTAACCGCGACACGCGCGTCGTCGTGTTGCGCGGCGCTGGCAAGAATTTCTGCGCAGGCCTCGACCTCAAGGCCGCGATGGCCCGCCGTGCCGGGCAGCAGGAGCCGCCCGGCGTGACCGAGTCGCTGGACTCGCAGCGGCGCATTGCCGACATCGTGATGCTGATGCGGCGCTGCCCGCAACCAATCATCTCTCTGGTGCAGGGCGCGGCGGCCGGCGGCGGCTTTGCGCTGGCGCTCGCCTCCGACATCCGCATCGCGACAAAATCGGCGCGGATGAACTGCGCCTTCATCAAGCTTGGTCTTGGCGGCTGCGACATCGGCACCAGCTACTTTCTGCCGCGGCTTGTCGGCGTCTCCGTGGCGTCCGAGCTGATCCTGACCGGACGTTTCATCGGGGCCGATCGCGCGTTGGCGGTCGGGCTCGTCTCCGAGGTCGTCGACGAGGACAAGCTCGATGCTGCGGCCGCGCCTTACGTCGATGCGATGATGACGGCCTCGCCCGTGGGCCTGCGCCTGTCGAAGGAATGTCTCAACATGAGCGTCGATGCGGGATCGCTGGAGGCTGTGATCGCGATGGAGGACCGCAACCAGGTCCTGTGCAGCCGCTCCGAGGAATTTTCGGAAGGCATCAGGGCCTTCCTTGAGAAGCGAAAGCCTGTCTATATCAAGCGCTGAACCACGAAGATCCGCAAAGGACAGTAATTCCGGGAGACGCAAAATGAGTGGAAGCGCGGCGGCGGTGATGACGAAGCCCGCCTTTCGCAAGGTCGAGTGGCTGGCGCGCGACATCGATGTCGAGCGGCGCGCCGACGGCACGGTGGTGCTGAAGTCGCGCATTCCGCTGCAACCTTACGAGAAGCACATCCCGGCTTCGCTGGCGAAATGGGCAAAGGAAGCGCCCGAGCGGATCTGGCTGGCGCAGCGAGGCGGTCCGAACCGCGAATGGCGCAAGGTGTCCTATGGCGAGGCCAAGCGCACCGTGGATGCGCTGACGCAGGCGCTGCTTGATCTCAAGCTGGACGGCCGGCCGGTCACGATCCTCTCCGGCAATTCGATCGAGCACGCGCTGATGACGCAGGCCGCGATGCAGGCGCGCGCCCCGGCTGCGCCAGTGTCGCCGGCCTACTCGCTGATGAGCCATGACCACGTCAAGCTGAAATATCTGTTCGACCTGATCAAGCCGGCCGTGGTGATGGTGCAGGACGGTCCGGCCTTCGAGAAGGCGCTGAAGGCGCTCGATCTCACCGGCGTCACCGTTGTTCACGTCGCGCGTCCCTGCGAGGGCGTCAAGAGCATCAGCTTTGCTGAATTGGCAGCGACGCCGGTGACGGCTGATGTCGAAGCGTCGATCGCGAAGATCACGCCCGATACTGTCGGCAAGCTGCTGTTCACGTCCGGTTCGACCGGCATGCCCAAGGCCGTCATCAACACGCAAGCCATGATGTGCGCCAATGCGGCAATGATGATGCAGGTGCGGCCGCGCAATCCGAGCGGCCCTGTTACGACCATGCTGGACTGGATGCCATGGAACCATACCATGGGCGGGAATGCGGCGTTTCACCCCGTGCTGGTCGACGGCGGCACGCTCTTTATCGACGACGGCCGGCCGATGCCGGGCCAGTTCGAGGAGACGCTGCGGAATCTGCGCGAGATCTCGCCGACCTATTACGCCAACGTGCCCGCCGGTTACGCCGCGCTCGCCGCTGCCATGGAGAAGGACGACGCGCTGTGCCGCTCCTTCTTCAAGAACCTCGCGATCATGGCCTATGGCGGCGCCCGGCTGCCCGACGATCTCTATGACCGCATGCAGGCCCTCGCCGTGAAAACCACCGGCGAGCGGATCGTGTTCTACACCGGCTGGGGCTCGACCGAGACGGCGCCGACCTCGACCGGCACCTATTGGGACACCGAGCGCGTCGGCCTGATCGGCCTGCCGTTCCCCGGCGTCGAGCTGAAGATGGTGCCGTGCGGCTCGAAATACGAGCTGCGCCTGCGCGGTATCAACGTCACGCCCGGCTACTTTGGTCAGCCGGACCTGACCAGGAAGATGTTCGACGAGGAGGGTTTTTACTGCATCGGCGATGCCGGTATCTTCGTCGACGATGCCGATCCGGTGCAGGGCATCATCTTCGCCGGCCGTGTCGTGGAGGACTTCAAGCTCACCACCGGCACCTTCGTTCATGTCGGCTCGCTGCGTACCGATGCGATCGCGGCCGCAACGCCGGTCGTGCATGACGCGCTGGTTGCGGGACAGGATCGGGCTTTCATTGGGTTGCTCGCCTGGCCGAATTTACACGCCTGTCGCCAGCTCGTCGGCAATCCCGATCTCAGCTTCGAGGAGGCCGTAAAACATCCCGAGGTCATCGCCTGCTTCAAGCGCGGGCTGGAGACTCACAACAAGGAATGTGAAGGCGCCAGCAGTCGCATCATCGGCCGCGCGATGTTGATGGCCGAGCCGCCCTCTATCGACGGCAACGAACTCACCGACAAGGGCTACATCAACCAGCGCGCCGGTCTCGAGCGCCGGGCTGCGCTGGTGGAGCGGCTTTATGCGGACAGGCCGGATCAGGATGTGATCGTGCTGAAATGAAGACGACACTCTCTCCATTCGTCATTCCGGGATGGCCCGCAGGGCCAGGCCCCGGAATCCATAACCCCGGCTGGTGGATATGGATTCGGGCTCGCCGCTACGCGGCGCCCCGGAATGACGGCATCAATTCAAGCGACAGACAATAAAAGGTAGGCGGCCATGAACTTCGATTTCTCCGACGACCAGAAGCAGCTCCGCGACCAGGCGCGCAAATTCCTCGCCGAAAAGTGTTCTCCCAAGGCGGTGCGCGTCGTGCTCGACGGCAAGGCGCCCTATGACAAGGAGCTCTGGAAAGGCCTCGCCGAAATGGGCTTTCTCGGCGTCGCGATTCCCGAGGATTTTGGCGGCGCCGGCGCCGGCCATCTCGAGCTTTGCGTGATTGCGGAAGAGATGGGCCGGGCCAACGCGCCGGTGCCGTTCTCCTCGACCGTCTATCTGGCGGCGGAAGCACTGCTGATCGCGGGCAGCGATGCGCAGAAGAAGAAGTGGTTGCCGGCTATCTCTTCGGGCGATGCGATTGGCACGCTGGCGCTGTTCGAGGGCAAGGGCAATCCGGCGCCGAAGAACGTCAAGCTGACGGCTGCGAATGGCGTGCTCAACGGCGTGAAGAAGCCGGTCGCTGACGGTGCAATCGCCGACTTCGCGGTGGTTGCCGCGCGCACCGGCTCCAGCGGGCGCGACGGCGACATCTCGCTGTTCCTGGTCGATCTCAAGGCTGCCGGCGTCGAGGTGAAGAGCCTGACCAATCTCGATCCGACCCGCGGCCAGGCCGAGATCATCTTCAAGGACGCCAAGGCCGAGCCGCTCGGCGCCGGCGGCGACGGTTGGAGCATCCTCACCCAGGTGCTCGACCGCGCCGCAGTGCTGTGCGCCTTCGAGCAGGTCGGCGGCTCCGACCGCGCGCTGGAGATGGGCCGCGACTACGCGCTCGACCGCATCGCCTTCGGCCGCCAGATCGGCTCGTTCCAGGCGGTCAAGCACATGCTCGCGGACATGTATGTGTCGGCGACGCTGGCGCGCTCCAACAGCTATTACGGCGCCTGGGCGCTCTCCACCAACGCATCCGAATTGCCGGAAGCCGCCGCGGCCGCGCGTATCAGCGCAACGCAGGCGTTCCAGCACTGCGCCAAGAACAACATCCAGGTTCACGGCGGTATGGGATTCACCTGGGAGTTCGACTGCCACATGTACTACCGCCGCGCCAACGCCATGGCGCTGGGCCTCGGCAGCCTGTCCTATTGGGAAGACCAGTTGATCGACCGCATGCGCAAGAAGAACGCGGCGTGATGGGATCGTAGGGTGGGTTAGCCGAAGGCGTAACCCACCATCGACCGACAAGGCTCGATAGAATTGGTGGATTACGCCTTCGGCTAATCCATCCTACGGACAACAGAGAAGCACCATGAATTTCGACGACACCCCGCAGGAAGCCGAATTTCGCAGCTTGGCGCGCGCCTGGATCGGCGCCAACGCGCCCAAGGAATATGAGGAGGATCTGCGCAAATCCTCGCTCGGCCGTACCGTGCTCAAGAACGGCAACATCCTCGAAGTGGCAAAGGCCTGGCAGAGGAAGAAGGCCGATGCCGGCTGGGCCTGTCTGCACTGGCCAAAGGAGTATGGCGGCCGCGGCTCGTCGCCGATCGAGCGTGTGATCTGGCAACAGGAAGAGGGGCCGTTCGGCCAGCTGTCGCGCATGTTCATCATCGGCCACGGCATGTGCGGGCCGACCATGATGGCGTTCGCGCGCGAGGAGCATAAGCGCACCTATCTGCCGCCGCTCGCATCCGGCGAAAAGGTCTGGTGCCAACTGTTCTCCGAACCGGCCGGCGGCTCGGATGTCGCGGGTCTGCGCACGCGCGCGGAAAAGGACGGCGATGACTGGGTGATCAACGGCCAGAAGATCTGGACGTCGGGCGCGCATTATTCCGACTACGGCATTTTGCTCACCCGCACCGATCCCACCGTGCCCAAGCACAAAGGTCTCACCATGTTCTTCCTGGACATGAAGAGCCCGGGCGTCGAGGTCAGGCCGATCAAGCAGGCGAGCGGTGCCTCCGACTTCAACGAGGTCTATTTCACCAATGTCCGCATTCCCGATCATCAACGCCTCGGCGAGGTCGGTGATGGCTGGAACGTCTCGCTGACCACGCTGATGAACGAGCGCAGCGCGATCGGCGCGGCCGTCTCGACCGGCTTCCCCGAACTGTTCGAATATTGCTCCAGCCTGATGCTCGACGATGGTCCCGCGATCGAGGATCGCGCGGTGCGCTCGAAGCTGGCGAACTGGGCGGTGAAGGCGAGCGGGCTGAAATACACCAGCATGCGCGCGATCTCGGCGTTGTCGAAGGGCGAGCGGCCGGGCCCGGAAAATTCCATCGGCAAGCTGGTGGCGGGTTCGATGATCCAGGACGTCGCGACCTACGCACTGGACCTGCAGGGCGCGAGCGGCGTGGTCAGCGGCGAGGATGCCGAGCTCGCCGGCCGTTTCCAGGCGATGCTGCTGCGTGCGCCCGGCACGCGCGTCGAGGGCGGCACCGACGAGATCATGCGCAACATCATCGCCGAGCGGGTGCTGGGCCTGCCCGGCGATATCCGTGTCGACAAGGACGTGCCGTTCAACAAGATCCCGACGAAGGGAAGATGAGTTTCTTGTCCCGGACGCGGTGCGGTACGAAGTGCCGCTCCGCAGAGCCGGGACACAGCAGGTCACGATGGCCCCGGCTCTGCAGCGCACCGCTTCGCGCTGCGCAGCGTCCGGGGCGCGAGAGAGGAGAGTTCGAAGATGAATTTCGACGACACCCCGCAGGAAGCCGCATTCCGCGCAACCGCGCGCAAATGGGTCGAGGCCAATGCGCCGAAGGAGCTGCATGCCGAGCTGTCGAAATCCTCGCTCGGCCGCATCCGGCTTGCGAAGCACGACATCGTCGATGTCGGCAAGGCCTGGCAGAAGAAGAAGTTCGAGGGCAACTGGGCCTGCCTGCACTGGCCGAAGAACTATGGCGGCCGCGACGCCACGCCGATCGAGAAGGTGATCTGGCAGCAGGAGGAAGGCGTCTACGGCAAGCTGACGCAGCCGTTCCAGATCGGCGAGGGCATGTGCGGCCCGACCGTGATGGCCTGGGGCAGCGAGGATGCCAAGCGCCGCTATCTGCCGAAGCTGGCCTCGGGCGAGGAGATCTGGTGCCAGCTGTTCTCCGAGCCGTCCGCCGGCTCCGACGTCGCGGGCCTGCGCACGCGTGCGCAGAAGAAGGGCGACAATTGGGTCGTCAACGGCCAGAAGATCTGGACCTCCGGCGCGCATTATTCCGACTTCGGTCTTTTGATCGCGCGCACCGATCCTGATGTCCCCAAGCACAAGGGCCTCACCATGTTCTTCCTGGACATGAAGAGCCCCGGCGTCGAGGTCCGCCCGATCAGGCAGGCCAACGGCATGCAGGAGTTCAACGAGGTCTATTTCACCGACGTCGTGATTCCCGACAGCCAGCGGCTCGGCGCCGTTGGCGAGGGCTGGAGCGTCTCGCTGACCACGCTGATGAACGAACGCATGTCGATCGGCTCGCGGCTCGCAACCGGCGTCCCTGAACTGTTCGAGTTCTGCTCGAACCTGATGCTGGAGGACGGGCTCGCCATCGACGATCCCGCCGTGCGCTCGAAGCTTGCGAGCTGGGCGGTGAAGGCGAGCGGCTTGAAATACACCAGCTACCGCGCGATCTCGTCGCTGTCGAAGGGCGAGCGGCCGGGGCCGGAAAACTCCATCGGCAAGCTGGTCTCGGGCATGATGCTCCAGGACATCGCGACCTACGCCATGGACCTGCAGGGTGCGGCCGGTGCTCTCACCGGCACGGACGAGGAGACGGTGCAGGGCCAATTCCAGCAGATGCTGCTGTCATCGCCCTCGATGCGCATCGCCGGCGGCACCGACGAGATTTTGCGCAACATCATCGCCGAGCGCGTGCTGGGATTGCCGGGCGACATCCGCGTTGACAAGGATGTGCCGTATAACAAGATCCCGACCAAGGGGCGGTAGACGTGACTTGTAGGGTGGATTAGCGAAACGCAATCCACCACGTCTGTCGACGCGGAAACAGAAGAGGTGGGTTACGCCTTCGGCTAACCCACCCTACGAAGAGAACCAATCCATGGACGCACAAGTGAAACAAAACGACCGCATCGGCGTGCTCGAAGAGCTCCTCAACGAGCGCTATTCCGTCCGCGCCTTCCTGCCCAGGGAAGTCGATCGCGCCACCATCGAACACGTGCTGACCACCGCGCAACGCACCGCGTCCTGGTGCAACAGCCAGCCCTGGCAGGTCATCATCGCCAGCGGCGAGGCCAAGGAGCGCTTCCGCCAGCTGATCTACAAGGAAGCTTCAGGCGGTCTTGGCGACGATTACGATTTCACGCCGCCGCGCGAATATGGCGGGGTCTATCTCGAACGCCGTCGCGAAAGCGGTTTTCAGCTCTACAACACGCTCGGCATCGCCCGCGGCGATAGAAGCGCCTACGCCAAACAGGCGCTGGAGAACTACAATTTCTTCGGTGCGCCGCATGTCGCGATCATTCACACCAACGAGCCGCTCGGCATCTATGGTGCGATCGATTGCGGCGCCTATGTTTCGAATTTCATGCTGGCCGCGCAGGCACTTGGCCTCGGCACCATTCCGCAGGCGGCGCTGGCGCGCCATTCCGGCCTGATCCGCAATTACTTCAAGCTGTCCGACGATCGCCGTGTCGTCTGCGGCATCTCGTTCGGCTATGCCGACAACGCACACAAGGTCAACAGTTACCGCACCTCGCGTGCGAGCGTGGCCGATACGGTGACGTTCGTCGAGGAGTGATCACGCGCGTAAAGGCGGCCGCAGAAACGGCCGCCTTTACCTTTCACCTTGCTCGCACGGCTATCCGCCGCTGCCGCCGATCACGGCGCGCACGGTCTCGTCGGGGCCGAAGTCTTCGGCGCCATCGACATAGAGCAGCGCCGCGAGCTTCGAGCGGGCGCGGTTGACACGGCTCTTGATCGTGCCGACGGCACAGCCGCAGATCGAGGCCGCGTCCTCATAGGAGAAGCCGGAGGCGCCGACCAGGATGAGCGCTTCGCGCTGGTCCTGCGGAAGCTTCTCGAGCGCGGTGCGAAACTCCTCGAATTCGAGATGCGCGTTCTGCGAGGGCTGCGTCTTCAGTGTCTTCGCATAATTGCCCTCGGCATCCTCGACCTCGCGCCGCCGCTTGCGATAGTCGGAGCGGAACAGATTGCGCAGAATCGTGAACAGCCACGCCGGCAGATTGGAGCCGGGCTGGAACGAGTCGATGTTGGCGAGCGCGCGCAGCAGGGTTTCCTGCACCAGATCGTCGGCACGATCCGCATTGCCGCTAAGTGAGATGGCGAACGCGCGCAGGCTCGGCACGGACGCCAGGATGTCGTCACGCAAGGAGTTCGTGAGAGGCATTAGACCCTCCCATTGTTGTTGTCGTTCGAGCCCCCACTGCCATCCTCCTGGGGAGTGCCTCCCGGCGTATCAAGCTTCTTGATCAGTTCCGCGAACCGATCCGGAACCCCCTGTCGCACGACGTCGTCGTACATGGCGCGGAGTTGATGCCCGATCCGGGATTGGATCTCCGGAGTGAGCCCTCCCTTGCCGGGGGTCGTGCTTTTGCTGGCTTGAGACTTGAGATCTTTCATGACCTGTTCCACGTTTCCCCGAGTTAAGTGACTGTAAAACCGAGAAGTTCTCTCAACCGGGAGCCGTTCCCTGGACGAGTTCAATTCCAGCTACGACAAAAAGTTCCGCCCCGAAGGGAACTTTTCTTATTCTGATGCGTCATCAGCCCCGGTAGGGGAACCCGGGCCTCCCCTCGCAGTTCCCTTTTTCAAGGTTGGTCCGAAATGAATGGAGTGGGGATGTCCCGTTCGCAGCTTGTTGCTGAACACTTGCCGTTGTTGCGCCGGTATGCGCGCGCCCTGACGGGCAGCCAGGCCTCCGGTGACGCCTATGTCGCAGCCATGCTGGAAGCCATGCTGGGCGATCCGTCCGTGCTCGACGAGAGCCACGGGCCGCGCGCCGGCCTGTTCCGGCTGTTCACCCAGATCTGGAATTCAGTTTCCGTCAACGACGATTCCGAGGTGACGACCCTGCCGATGCCGCCGGAGCGGCGGCTGTCGAACATCACGCCGCTGCCGCGGCAGGCCTTCCTGCTGCTCTCGCTCGAGGGATTTTCGGAGGAGGAGGTCGCCTATGTCCTCGGCACCGACGTCGCCGAGACGCGGCGGCTTGCGGACGCTGCTGGACGCGAGATGGCGGCCGAGATCGCCACCGACGTGCTGATCATCGAGGACGAGACCTTCATCGCCATGGATCTCGAGAGCCTGGTGAAGAATCTCGGCCACAATGTCGTCGGCGTCGCGCGCACCCATGCCGATGCGGTGGCGCTGGCCAAGAACAAGCGGCCCGGCCTGATCCTCGCCGACATCCAGCTCGCCGACGGATCGTCGGGCCTCGACGCCGTCAACGAGCTGCTGCGCACCTTCGAGGTGCCGGTGGTGTTCATCACCGCCTATCCGGAGCGCTTCCTCACCGGCGAGCGCCCCGAGCCGGCGTTCCTGATCTCAAAGCCATTCCAGCCCGCGATGGTGTCGGCGGTGGCGAGCCAGGCGCTGTTCTTCCAGCGCAACTCGCGCAATCGCACGCCCAAGGCGCCGGCGGCGTAACAAGGCGCCGGCGGCCTGAGATTCGGCGAAGCCATTTGATCCGGCGTGCTGCAAGGCACGCCGGATTTTTTGTGCCCGCTTGACGGGCATCGCGTTCGCCGCTCATACCTTGCGCGTGCCCCAATCGGAGACGTGCCCATGAACCCGCAGCTTCTCGACCGCCTCGCCATCCGCGACCTCGTCGAGAACTGGGCGGTGTGGCGCGACGCCGGTGATTGGGAGCGCTTTGCGACCGTCTGGCATGACGAAGGCTGGATGTCCGCCACCTGGTTTCAGGGACCGGCGCAGGATTTCATCCGCGTCAGCCAGGAGGGATTCGCCAAGGGCGTCCGCATCCTGCATTTCCTCGGCGGCACCAGCATCGACCTTGCAGGCGAGCGGGCCATTGCGCAGACCAAGATGACGATCTCGCAGCGTGCGCCGGTGCACGACGTGCTCTGCGACGTCGTCTGCACCGGGCGCTTCTACGATTTCCTGGAGAAGCGGCAGGGCGCCTGGGGCATCGTCCGCCGCCAGCCGATCTACGAGAAGGACCGGATCGATCCGGTCGATCCCGCCGCGACGCTTCAACTCGACCAGAAGGCGCTCGCCGGCCTCCCCGAAGGCTATCGCCACCTCGCCTACATGCAGGAATTGATCGGCTACAAGGTCAAGCGCGACATGCCGGGCCTGACCGGCGCCGAAGTCGAGAAGCTCTATGGCGAGGGGCGGGACTGGCTGGCGGGGAAGGCGAAGTGAGGCCGAGACAAAAGTAAGGCGCGACTGGCATCACCACAGTCGCGCCCTACGTCGCCGGCTTATGGGGCAGGGGGGAATAGCCGGCTGTTGAGACGACTCTCAGGCGCGGGAGTCGTTCCAGGCGCTTGCAAATTTTTTTGTGCGGCCTGCCGGGATTTGCGCACACGGTTAAGTGATCTTAACGGCTGAGAACTCCTGCTCGGCTCCTCGCGTTGTTCCCGCGATCGCCATGGGGCGAGGGATCAACAGCCATGTCACAGATTTACAAAGCATTTTTAGGTGCCGTCGCGATTACGTTCGCGCTTGGCGCTGCGCAGCTGGCCTCCGGCCACGATCTGGCCGACCGATGGCAGACGGTCCCTGACAGGGTCGACAAGCCCGGCCACAACATTAATCGCTCCGGAAAGTCCGACCGGCTCGCCGATATCAAGCAGGGAGTTCCCAGCCGCACCGTGTCGATGCGGCTGAACGACCTCGCCGACACGTCGGTGCTGCTGCGGGTGCCCGCGGTGATCGAGACCGGCAACGCCAAGCCGCCGACCCTGCTTCAGAACCAGAGGCAGGGCCGCAACAGGCCGACGGTAGCCTGCGAGCCGATGGTCAGCTCCCTGACCGAGGTCGCAAAATTGCTTCAGCCCGGCCGCTGCGTGACCTGAACCGGCCTGGCCTGCCGGACAGATCGCCCTTCCGCCGGAGGGGCGATTTTTCACGTCCACTTGATCCCCTATCCCCGTACGTTATATCCCGGGTTTCTCCCCCTTTTGATTGACCGGGTAAACGCATGACGACGTCAGATACGGCTGTGCATACGCAGCCTTTCCAGGCCGAGGTTTCCGAGCTTCTGCACCTGATGGTGCACTCCGTCTATTCGGAGACGGACATTTTCCTGCGCGAGCTCGTCTCCAACGCCTCGGATGCCTGTGACAAATTGCGCTACGAGGCGATCGCCAGCCCGTCGCTGCTGTGCGAGGGCGAGGCGCTCAAGATCCGGATCATCCCGAACAAGACCGCCGGAACGCTCACGATTGCCGACAACGGCATCGGCATGGAGCGTCAGGAGCTGATTGATCATCTCGGCACCATCGCCCGCTCCGGCACCAAGGCCTTCGTCTCGAAGCTGAAGGAGGCCAAGGACGGTCTCGGCCTGATCGGCCAGTTCGGCGTCGGCTTCTATTCCGCCTTCATGGTCGCCGAGAAGATCGTCGTCGTCAGCCGCCGCGCCGGCGAGAGCGACGTCTGGTCCTGGACGTCATCAGGCGGCTCCGGTTTCGAGATCGCACGCGCCGGCGATGAGGAAGCGGCCCGCGTGGCGCGTGGCAGCGAGATCGTCCTGCACCTGAAGGACGATGCGAAGAAATATCTCGAGGCCTACGAGATCGAGCGCATCATCGGCGCCTATTCCGACAACATCCTGTTCCCCATCGAGCTCGTGCCTGAAGAAGGCGAGCCGCGCCAGATCAATTCGGCGAGCGCGCTGTGGCAGCGCTCGAAATCCGAGCTGACCGCGGAGGATTACAAGAAGGCCTATCAGCAGATCGCCTCCGCCTTCGACGATCCCGCGATGACGCTGCACTACCGTGCCGAGGGCCGTTACTCCTATGCAGTGCTGCTGTTCGCGCCGTCGACAAAGCCGTTCGACCTGTTCGAGCCCTCGCGCAAGGGGCGCGTCAAGCTCTATGTCCGCCGCGTCTTCATCACCGACGATGCGGACCTGTTGCCGGGCTATCTGCGCTTCATCCGCGGCGTGGTCGACAGCGAGGATCTCCCGCTCAACATCTCGCGCGAGATGCTCCAGAACAATCCGCAGCTCGCGCAGATCCGGAAAGCCGTGGCGACACGCGTCGTGTCCGAGCTCGAAAGCCTAGCCGACAAGGATCCGGAGAATTTTGCAAGGATCTGGGACGCTTTTGGCGCGGCGCTGAAAGAGGGCATCTACGAGGATTTCGAGCGTCGCGAAAAGCTGCTCGCGTTGTCGCGCTTCACCACGACCTCGGGCGAGAAACGTTCGCTAAAGGACGTCATCGCCGATTTCAAGCCGAACCAGACCGAGATCTATTACCTCGTCGGCGACAGCATCGAGCGGCTGAAATCCAATCCGCGGCTGGAAGCCGCGACCGCGCGCGGCATCGAGGTGCTGCTGCTGTCCGATCCCGTCGATGCCTTCTGGACCTCGATGCCGACGGAGTTCGACGGCAAGCCGCTGAAGTCGCTGAGCCAGGGCGATCTCAATCTCGACCTGATCCCGCGCACCGACGAGGCCGACGAGGCGAAGAAGGACGCGCCTGAGGCCGATGAAGCCGCCACCATCGCGGTGATCAAGGCCGCGCTCGGCGAGCGCGTCAGCGACGTCAAGGCCTCGACGCGTCTCACCAGCTCGGCCTCCTGTCTCGTGGCCGACAGCCAGGGCCCGAGCCGCGAGCTCGAACGCATCCTGGCGCAGCAGAACCGCGGTATGCGCACCAAACCGGTGCTCGAGATCAATCTGCGCCACCCGATGGTCGGTGCCATCACCAAGGCGCAGGCCGGCTCCAAGGCCGTCGACGATCTCAGCCTGCTCCTGCTCGAACAGGCGCAGATCCTGGACGGCGAGCTGCCGGAAGACCCGGCAGCGTTTGCGGCGCGGTTGAACCGGCTGGTGTTGCAGGGGCTCGGCGGCTAGCGCCGCCCTCACCTTGCCGTCATCTGTCCTCAGGAACAGTCGCCTCCCGCGGGGTGTTATGCCATAGGAGGCCGTCGGCATCAGGTCCGCCGGCGCACCGATTCGAGGATGTCTTCATGCGTTTGCCGATCCTGACCCTCACCGCCGTCCTCACGCTGTTTGCTGCGGCAGATGCGCGCGCCCAGACCTATGATCCGCGTTATCCGGTGTGCATGCATGTCTACATGCCCGGCGGTTTCGGCGGTGGCGGCGGCGATTATTTCGACTGCTCCTTCACGTCGCTGCCGCAATGCCGCGCCACGGCGTCGGGCCGCTCCGCCAGCTGCGACGTCAACCCCTACTACGCCTTCGACGAACCGCCGCCGCCGCGTAAGCGTCACAAGAAGGTGCATTGAGCGGTCCGTGATGCGGCGCGCAGGAGCACTTGTCATGCGTTTTGGGTTCGGTCTGATTGCAGTCGTCGGCGCCGCGCTCGCGGCCGCGCCGTCGCACGCGCAGACCTTCGACCCGCGCTATCCTGTCTGCCTGCATATCTATTCCGGCTCAAGCGGTGGTGGCGGGGAGTGGTACGACTGCTCCTTCACCTCGCTGCCGCAGTGCCGTGCCACCGCGACAGGCCGTGCCGCGACCTGCGATCTCAATCCGTATTATCCGGTGAACGCACCGCCGCCGCGCCCGCGCCACAGGAGAGGCGGGTAGCCTCAGGACGACTGCGCCTTTTTGACTGCGGCGACGATCGCGTCGGTCAACTGCCAGGTCATCTTGTCCGTGGTCCAGTCGCTTGCGTGCAGCCTGGTGTCGTCGCCGGGGTCGACCATCCGGTCGAACGAGATCTTCGCGACCTCGTGCCAGCCCCGCATCAGTTCGAAACGGCGGAAGACGTTGATGCGCGCCTTGTGCGCGATGTCGCTGATTGTCTCGACCATGCGGATCGCCTTGCCGACATTGGCCGATGTCAGCAGCGCCGGCACATATTGCAGGTCCATCAGGATCACGTCGATCCCTCCGTTCACAAGCAGCTGATCGACGCCGTCAGAGATGGCCCTCCTGGTCTCGTCGAAGGTCGGTGGATTCTGATCCGCCGGTTGCCACACCGCATTGGTGCCGACCTGCCAGATCACGAGATCCGGCTTCTGTTCGAAGACGTCGTGCTTGAACCGCAAGAGCTCCTTGGGAGCCTCTTCGCCGCCAACGCCCCGGTTGATGACGTCGATCCCGGCTTTCGGGAATTTGCTCCGGAGGTCCGCCAGCAGTCGTTGCGGATAGGGCGCGATGCCTCCTTCGCCCGCTGTGGTCGACGAGCCGATCGCGACCACCTTGGCCTGTCCGTCCGTCAATCGGCGGGCAAAATGGGTGAGCGGCTGCTCGAACGGCGTTGCATTGACGGGAATCTGTGAAAGGTCGAGCGCCATGGATGCCTCCCTGTCGCGACAATGACAACTTCAGGTAGCGAAAAGCATAGCTTGTTTTGCTGTGGCGTGCCTAGTCCCGTAAGGCCGGCCATTCTTCGTCCGGATCGCTAGTCCTTCCTGATCCCCGACAGCTCCACCACCTTGCGCCAGCGGTCGGTCTCGACCGTCAGCATGGCGCCGAACTCGCCGGCATTGCCGTGCAGCGGGATCGCGCCGAGCTCGGCGATGCGGGCCCTGATCCCGGCGTCGGACAGCGCGTTGTCGATTTCGCGATTGAGCAGGTCGACGATCTCGCGCGGCGTGTCGTGCGGGGCGCCGACGCCATAGAACGAGCTTGTCTCGTATCCGGCAAGCGTGTCCGCGATCGGCGGGACGTCCGGCAGGATCTCCGAGCGCTCGCGCGTGGTGACGCCGAGCGCGCGCAGCTTGCCGGCGCGCACCAGCTCGAACGAGGAGGTGACGTTGTCGAACATGCCCTGGATCTGGCCGCTCATCACGTCGGTCAGGCCCGGCGCCGAACCGCGATAGGGCACATGGGTGAACTGCACGCCGGCCAGCGACTTGAACAATTCGCCGGACAGATGCAGCGAGGTGCCGATGCCGGAGGAGGCGATCGACATCTTGCCGGCATTGGCCTTGGCGTAAGCGACGAAGTCCGCGACGCTCTTCACCGGCAGGTCGTTGTTGACGACCAGCACCAGCGGAATTCGTGCGACCCCGGCGACGGGCGCGATGCCCTTCGCGAAATCATATGGCAGCGCCGGATCGAACGAGGCGTTGATCGCATTGGCGGTCGAGGTTAGCAGCAGCGTATAGCCGTCGGGCGCGGAGGCGATCACCGCCTGCGTGCCGATATTGCTGCCGGCGCCCGGCTTGTTCTCGACCACGAAAGTCTGTCCGAACCGGTCGGACAGGCGCTGGCAGAGCAGCCGTGACAGCACGTCGGTGGCCCCGCCCGGCGCATACGGCACCACCCATTTCACACTGCGCGAGGGGTAGGAGGGGTTGCCGATCGCAAATGCGCGCGGCGCTGCGAGCGCGGCGGCGGCACAGGCGGCGGTCTGAAGGAAATGGCGTCTGGTGATCATCGCGGGCCCCGGTTCATCTCTCGTACGGGAGAGGCGGACGCGCGCGGCGCGCCCGAATGGCTGGAATTGCTATCGCAAGAATCGCGCCGGGCCGCACGCCGTTCCCGGCGGCTTGGTAAAGGATGACTGGAGTTAATCGAGTGCTAACCGGCTTTTACCTTGTCTCTTAACACCTGGGCAGGGCGCGCGGATTAAGGTGCCGGAACCAGCAGACACGTTCCGAAAGAATGAACGGCATGACCACCGGCGTCATCGAGCAACCGAAAGCCGCGCGCGCGCCGTCGGCGTCAAAGATCTGGCTGAAGGCGATCGAGCTCACGGCACGGATCGAGACGCTGCCCGGGCGTTTGTTCGCCGACGTCGTCGACGATTGGGCGCGCCGCCAGCCCGACCGCCTCGCGCTGGTCGCGGATGACGCGAGCCTGGATTACGAGGGCCTGTCGAAACGGATCAACCGCTATGCGCGCTGGGCGTGCTCGGTCGGCCTTGCCAAGGGCGACACCGTTGCGCTGATCATGCCGAACGGCATCGACTACGTCGCGGCATGGCTCGGCATCAGCCGGGTCGGCGGTGTGGTCGCGCTGATCAACACAAAACTCGTCGGTCCATCGCTGGCGCATTGCCTTGATGTCGCAAGGCCCCTGCACGTCATTATCGCGCATGATCTGGTCGAGACGCTGGAGAGCGCGAAGCCGCACCTGACAACGGAAGCAAAGATCTGGATTCACGGCGATGCCCGAAGCGAGCGCGCCATCGACGTCGCGCTTGCCGCGCTCGATGATGGTCCGCTCTCGCCCGGGGAACGTGGCGACGTCACCATCGACGACCGCGCGCTGCTGATCTACACGTCCGGCACGACAGGCCTGCCGAAGGCCGCCAGCATCAGCCATCGCCGCATCCTCAATTGGGGTTTCTGGTTCGCGGGTCTTGCCGGCACTACGCCGCAAGACCGGCTCTACGACTGTCTGCCGTTGTTCCATTCGGTTGGCGGCATCGTCGCGCCGTGCAGCATGCTTGCCGCCGGCGGCTCGGTGGTGATCGCGGAGAAATTCTCGGCCTCGAACTTCTGGCCCGACATCGTGCGGCACGACTGCACGCTGTTCCAGTATATCGGCGAGCTCTGCCGCTATCTGTTGAAGGCGCCGCCCTCGGAATACGAGAACCGCCATCGCTTACGGCTCGCTTGCGGCAACGGCCTGCGCGGCGACATCTGGGCGGATTTTCAGGCGCGTTTCGCCATTCCCCGCATCCTCGAATTCTATGCGGCGACCGAAGGCAATTTCTCGCTGTTCAACGTCGAGGGCCAGCCGGGCGCGATCGGCCGCATTCCCCCGCTGCTCGCGCATCGTTTTCCCGCCAGTCTCGTCAAGCTCGATCCCGATAGCGGTGCCCCGCTGCGCAACGACGAGGGCTTCTGCCTCGCCTGCGCGCGCGGCGAGGCCGGCGAAGCCATCGGCCGCATCGGCTCGGCCGATCAAGGCGGCGGCCGCTTCGAGGGCTACACCGATGCCGGCGAGACCGAGAAGAAGATCTTGCGCGATGTCTTCGCCAAAGGCGACGCCTGGTTCCGCACCGGCGATCTGATGCGGCTCGACGACAAGGGATTCTTTCATTTCGTCGACCGCATCGGCGACACTTTCCGCTGGAAGGGCGAGAACGTCGCGACCTCCGAGGTCAACGATGCCGTCCGCGATTTCACCGGCGTCATCGACGCCACCACCTATGGCGTCAGCATTGCCGGCACCGACGGCCGCGCCGGCATGAGCGCGATCGTCGTGAACGAGGGTTTTGACATCGCCGCGCTGCCTGCGCATCTGGCGCAGCGCCTGCCGGCCTACGCCCGCCCGGTCTTCATCCGCATCTCGGGCGAGCTCGATGCGACCGAGACCTTCAAGCAGAAAAAGGGCGAGCTTGCCCGTGAGGGATTCGATCCCGCTGCGATCGCCGACCCGCTGTTCATGCTGGAGCCGACATCCGGCGGCTATGTTGCGCTGAATGCGGAGATATACGCACGGATCCTGGACGGCGGAATCAGGCTGTAGCCGCGTGAAAATCCGGAGATAGGTCCAATTTTATCTGAATTGTCCAAGAGCCCATTTACTTCTGTCCGGTAAACACACGGGCATGGGAGGCGGTCAGCAAGAGCCGCCGCAAGAAACTCGATCGATTAACTCAACATGAGGCGATGAAGCCATGTCGGTACGGTCCAAGGTCATTGAAGCGATCCAGCAGATCGCCAGGGAACAGCACGTCACGCTCCCCGCGCTCTCGGACGATCTGTCCCTGCACGAGACGGGCTTCGACTCGCTCGCCTTCGCGATCCTCGTGGCGCGGCTCGAGGACGAGACCGGCGTCGATCCCTTCACCATTTCCGAGGACGCAGCGTTCCCCGCCACGGTCGGCGATTTCGTGCGGGCCTACGAAAATGTCCCCGCGTGAGATCTTTGCGCTCCGCGACCATCTCGGCGCGGAGCTGACAGGCCGTACGATCTCGGATGCGCACGATGTCGTGTCGCTGACCGATATCCTGTCGCACACGGTTCTGGGCGGCCGCCTGCGTGAGCTGTCCGGTCGCGCCGTGCTGCTCAAGCTGTCCGACCAGCTCCGGTCGAGCCTTGCCATGATCGAGCTCGACGGCATCGCCCGTCGCATGCTGCTGTGCCCGCCCGATCTCAACCCGGCCTACCTCGATGCCCTGATCGCGGACGCCGGGATCGATGCCGTCGTCACCGACGAGCCTGAACATTGGGCCGAGACCGGCGTATCGCTCGTCGTTACCGCACAATTGCCGCTTGAAGTCACCACGCCTGTTGGCACCGAGCGTGCCACCGAATGGCTGATGCTGACGTCGGGTACGTCGGGCGTGCCGAAAATCGTCGGCCATACGCTGGAAGCGCTGACCGGCGCCATCGTCGCAGAAGGTCCCGCAAAGGGGCCCGCGCCGGTGTGGGCGACGTTCTACGACATCCGCCGTTATGGCGGG
>NZ_AKIY01000184.1 GCF_000282615.1 Bradyrhizobium sp. YR681
GCGGCGGTCGCCATGGCTCGCCACCAGGAACAGGAAGCCGATATAGCCGAAGGCGGCGGCAATCACGCCCCAGTCGTGCAGCATGGCGAGCGTGCTTCTCCCTGGGCGCCGGCAGCGCCCGCTCTCATTTTCCCTGTAAATCTAGCGCGTTGGGCGAGGAGAGGCGACAGCCAAATGCCATACCCGGGCGGGAACTGGGGTTGTCGTTAAGCTGACGGGTGTGAGCTGCCCGCTCTCCCTCTCCCCGCAAGCGGGGCGAGGCGAAAGAAAACCCTACTCCGCCGCCAGCGACTTCTCGCGCAGGGGCAGGCCGAGGCGGTCCCACACTTGCAGCAGGGCTTCGGCGAGCTGATCGATCAGGCCGTCATCGTGATAGGGCGAGGGCGTGATGCGCAGACGCTCGGTGCCCTTGGCGACCGTCGGATAGTTGATCGGCTGGATGTAGATGCCGTGCTCTTCGAGCAGGAGGTCGGAGGCCTGCTTGCACTTTTCGGCATCGCCGATGAACAGCGGCACGATATGGGTGTCGCTCGACATCACCGGCAGGCCGGCGGCATTGAGGATTGCCTTGACGCGGGCGGCGCGGTCCTGGTGGCGCTCGCGCTCCCAGCTTGAGGTCTTCAGATGCTTGATCGCTGCGGTTGCGGCCGAGCAGATTGCCGGCGGCAGCGCGGTGGTGAAGATGAAGCCCGGTGCATAGGAGCGCACGGCGTCGATGATCCGGCCGTTGGCGGCGATGTAGCCGCCGAGGCAGCCGAACGCCTTGGCGAGCGTGCCTTCCAGGATGTCGATGCGATGCATGACGCCGTCACGCTCGGCAATGCCGCCGCCGCGCGGACCGTACATGCCGACGGCGTGAACCTCGTCGACATAGGTCATCGCGCCATATTTCTCGGCGAGATCGCAGATTTTTGCGAGCGGCGCGACGTCGCCGTCCATCGAATAGAGGCTCTCGCAGGCGATCAGCTTCGGCCGGTTCGCACCCGCGGCCTTCAGCTTCTCTTCGAGATCGGCGATGTCGTTGTGGCGGAACACGACGCGCTCGCAGCCGGACTGGCGAATGCCCTCGATCATCGAATTGTGGTTGAGCTCGTCCGACAGGATCAGGCAGTTCGGAATCAGTTTTGCGATGGTCGCGATGCCGGTCTGGTTCGAGACATAGCCCGAGGTGAACAGCAGCGACGCTTCCTTGCCGTGGAGATCGGCGAGCTCGGCCTCGAGCTGCACCAGCGGATGGTGCGTGCCGGCGATGTTGCGGGTACCGCCTGCGCCGGTGCCGACGCGCGTTGCGGTCTCCACCATGGCGCCGACCACCTTCGGGTGCTGGCCCATGCCGAGATAATCGTTGGAGCACCAGATCACGACGTCGCGCTTGCCCTTGGGCGAGTGCCAGAGCGCATGCGGGAACCGGCCGGCAATGCGTTCGAGATCGGCGAACACGCGATAGCGCCGCTCGGTGTGGAGACGATCGAGGGCGGAATCGAAGAACTGGGCGTAATCCATCGGCAAAACCTGCAACGGAACCGGACCAAAGGGCCGCATCTTCTTAGAGCTTTTCCAGCTCTGATGTCTATGCGCTATCCCACATTTGGCCGCGAGGGGCATTTGGGCAAAATGCCCTATCGTGCGATTTGAAACTTGATCCCGATCAAGTTCGCGCTGGTTACCATGCTGCTCTGCAACATGCGGTGAGATGCGCGGTCTGCTCCCTCGCCCCGCTTGCGGAGAGGGGCGAAGGCAAAGTCACGTCGTCCTGAACTGGAGCACGCCGTCCTTCGTCTCCGCCGTGAGCCGGCCCTCGACGATCATGTAGTTGACGTGGGCAACGAGCTCGCCGGCCGCAAAGCCCATCTGGTGTTCGTCCAGTACATGCTTGTTGAAGACAACCGGCACGAGCGCGCGAGACGTCTGCGGTACTTCGCGGCAGGCTTCCGCGATCAGGCGGCAGCGTTCCTCGTGGTGATCGGCGAGCTGCTTGATGCGGGTCTTCAGCCCGTAGAACGGCACGCCGTGGCCGGGCAGCACCAGCAGATCATAGGGCAGGGTGGTGGTAAGGCTCGCGAGCGAGGCCAGATATTCACCGAGCGAGTTCTGGTCGGGCTCGACCGCCCAGACGCTGACGTTCGGCGAGATCTTGCTCAGCACCTGGTCGGCGGAGAGGAACAGCTTGTCGTCGGCGCAATACAGCATCACCTGGTCGAGCGCGTGCCCGCCGCCGGTGATCACCTTGAAGCGGCGCGTGCCGATCACGACGTCGTCGCCATGCGAGATGCGGCGGTAGGACGGCGGCAGCACCGACACCTGCTTGAGATAATCCTGGCCGCGGCCGAGCAGCTTTTCGGTGAGCGACTCGTCCATGCCGTGGCGACGGAAGAACAGCCGCTGCGCCTCGCGCCGTTCCTCGGTGCCGCGGTTCTGGTGATAGACCGATTGCAGATATTCGACCTGCGACATCACCAGCGGGCAGTTGAAGCGCTCGACGATCCAGCCGGCGAGACCAACATGGTCGGGGTGCGAATGGGTGACGATCAGGCGCGTGATGTTGACGCCCTTCAGCGGCCCTTCGAAAAGTTTGGTCCAGGCCTCGATCGTCTCCTCGTTGCCGAAGCCGGCGTCGACCATCGCATAGCCGTCGCCATCGGCGAGCAGATAGATGTTCACGTGGTTGAGCCGGAACGGCAGCTTCAGCCGCGCCCACAATACACCGGGACGCACCTCAACGACCTCTTCGGGGCCGGGATGCTGGTCCCAGGGATAGCGCAGGGCCTCGGCGGAGGACTGCACGGTGTCGATTTTCGCGTTCATGCCACCGGCTTAAACCCGCCGGGCGCGGCGCGCCAGCCGAAAAAGGACGCGAGCGTGCCTCCGCATAGCGGTCATTCCGGCTGTATTCCGTAGCCCGGATGGAGCGAAGCGCAATCCGGGGCATTTGCGCTTGTGGCACGATCCCGGATTACGCTTCGCTCCATCCGGGCTACGGCCGGAGGCCGGCGTCCTTACGCCGCCCGCATGTTGTTGAGGAACGCGTCGATTTCTCCGCGCAGCATGTCGGCCTCGCGGCGGAGCGCGTCGGAGGCGCCCAGCACTTCGTTCGCCGCAGCGCCAGCCTCTGCCGAGGCGGTAGAGACGCCGACGATGTTGCTGGAGACCTCGCTGGTGCCGCCGGCCGCATGCTGGATGTTGCGGGCGATCTCGCGGGTGGCCGCGCCCTGTTCTTCGACGGCGGCGGCAATCGTCGTGGTGACGTTGTCGATCTCGCCGATGATCCGGCCGATGCCCTGGATCGCGCCGACCGCGGAGGTCGTGACCTGCTGCATGCTGGCGATCTGGGTGCGGATCTCCTCGGTCGCCTTCGCGGTCTGGCTGGCGAGGCTCTTCACCTCGGAGGCGACCACCGCGAAGCCGCGGCCGGCCTCGCCCGCGCGCGCCGCCTCGATGGTGGCGTTGAGCGCGAGCAGATTGGTCTGCGAGGCGATGGTCTGGATCAGGTCGACGACGACGCTGATGCGGCTGGCGCTGTCGGCAAGGCTCTGCACCGTGGCGTCGGTGGCGCCGGCTTCGTCCACGGCCTTCTTGGCGATTGCGGCCGAGGTGACGACCTGCTTGCTGATCTCCTCGATCGAGGACGACAGCTGCTCGGTGCCTGACGACACGGTCTGCACGTTGACCGAGGTCTCTTCGGCCGCGGAGGCGACCGCGTTCACCAGCGCATTGGACTGGTCCGCGGTATTCGACATGCTCTGCGCGGTCGATTGCATCGAATTGGCGGATTGCGCCAGATTGTCGAGCGCGGAGCGAACGGTGTTCTCGAACTCGGCGATCTTCGCCTCCATGCGCGCGGCCCGCTCGGCCTTGGCGGCGCGGTCCTTGTCCTGCTCGCCGGCGAGCGCGCGGGCCTCGACCATGCTGTCGCGGAACACGGTCAGCGTGTCGGTCATCGCGCCGATCTCGTCCTTGTGCTTGGAGTGCGCGATCTCGGTGTCGAGATCGCCGGCCGAGAGCTGCTGCATGGCGCGCTGGAGCCCGCTGATCCGGCGCAGGATGTTGCGGCCGACATAGAGCCAGACGAACAGAGCCGAGCCGACCAGCATCAGCGCGCCCAGCGCCAGCATGGCGGTGGTGGCGAGTGAAATCTCCCGGCGTGCCTGGAAGGTCGAGGCGTTGGTCTCCTTCTGCACGCCGTCGACGAGCTGCTGCACGCTGATGCCGAGGCCGACATTGAGCTTGCGGGTCTCGTCCAGGATGGTCTGGCCATAGTCGATGGAATCGAGCTCCTTCTGGCGGATCTTGAACACGCCGGTCTTGCCCTCGCCGAAGGCGAACAGCTTTTGCACGGCGTCGCGCACGGCCTGCATCGAGGCCATGTTCGGGAGATCTTCGAGGTTCGACTTGACGCGGTCGCGCGTCGCCTTGAATTCCTTCTCGATCACCTCCAGCGTGTCGCTGTTGTTGGCCGAGAGCGCCGCCATCATGTCGGCGGCCATCAGATTGCCGTTGGCGGAGATCGTGGAGATCTGCGCGACGGTGCGGGCGGCCTCGGTGGCATCGTCGGCGGACACGTCCGCCGCGCCCAGGATCGCGTTCAGGCGCGTCTGCGCGTCCAGCATCGCGGGGCCGGCCGCGCCGACGAAGGCGAGCTGGGCCTTGCGCAGCGCCTCATATTGCTTGTCGTGCAGCGCGCCGGTCTCGAGGCGCTCGCGTGCCGCCGAGACCAGGCTCTGGGTGGCTTCGTCGATGCTCTTGGCGGTGTCGCGCAGCGCGGTTGCGATCTGCTTGTCGGCGCCGAGCTCGATGATCTCGCCGAGCTTGGCCATGGCGAGCTGCTGGATGTTCTTGACGCTCTTGGTGCGCTCGTTCAGCGCCTCGTCGGAGGGCGATGCCAGCAGACCCGGGCCTTGCGCGGCGAGCGTTGCGCTCTGTGAGGCGAGCTGGAGGCTGGCGGAGAGGCGCGGAATGTCGCGGCCGCTCAGATCCATCATGGTGGCGCCGAGATGATTGAACACGAAGCCGGCGCCGGCGGCGATGACGAGGCCCATGCCCGCGATCACCGCGAAGGCCGTGAACAGGCTGCCGCGCACCCCCCATTTCGGCATCTTGAAACGCGGCTTGAATCGACCAAGCAAACGGCCAACGCCCAGACGGATCGCCATCGAAATTCCCCCACGCTCTTGCTTCTGTTTTATGGCGGGCAGTATCGGCGGTGCGGGTTAAAAAATCGCAATTCCTGCAATTGTTTGCATTGGTTCCGCAGAGCGAAAAAAGAAGGGCCGGCAACATGGCCGGCCCTTCGTCGGGATAAGGTTTTGCTAACGATCAATAGCGCGCGGCGACCGGGCCTGCCCAGTTGAAGCGGTAGTTGACGCCCGCCTTGAAGGTGTGGTCGTCGGTGGTGAAGGTGCCGGTGCCCGCCAGCGGACCGCCGGTGAAGCTCGCGTCGCCGAAATTGTAGTACTGGTACTCGGCCTTGGCCGACCAGTTCGGAGCGAACATGTATTCGATACCGGCGCCGACGGTGTAGCCGTTGCGGTGATCGCCGGTGATGACGAACGCCGTGGGCACGCCGCCGACGGTCACCTTCTCGTTGTTGTCCGAATAGGCGTAGCCGCCCTTCACGTAGACGAGGCCCGGGCCCCAGGTGTAGCCGACGCGGCCGGTGATCGAGCCGAGGCCGCGCTGATCGTTGGTGTAGGCGACGCCGCCCGGGAACACCGCGCCGACGCTGCCGGAGAGCCAGGAATACTGGCCTTCGACGCCGACCAGGAAGTTCGGGTTGAACTGCCAGTCCGCGCCGGCCTGCACGCCGCCGAGGAAACGGCCGTTGCCGTTGTTGCCGGTGGAGAGGCCGCTGAAATTGTTGTCGCTGGAGAACGCACCGCCGAGATGCGCACCGATGTAGAATCCGGTCCAGTTGTAGATCGGCGCGGCGTAGGCCGGCGCGGGCGTCTTGTAATAGCCGCGGTTACCGAGATCGGCACCGATCGCCGGCGCGGCCGCGCCCGCCACGAGCAGCGCGACGGTTGCAAACAGAATCTTCTTCATCGTCCAAACTCCAGCACTCATGTCCCCGGAAGGCGCGCTTTCCGCGCCGTCGTTGGTTTTGCAGATAGCTTGCTTTTGACGAAAATGCTGTCACATCCGTGGCACAGCGGCACCCAACCTAACTTATTGGGCTGCAAATGATTTTCGTGCTTAATGGCGGCTTAAGAAGTGGTGAAGGAAGGCTTAATTCGGCGAGCCTGAGGTAACCTGCGCGCGCCCTGCGTTAACCAAGACGGCGCAGCGCTTCGTCGCGCATCTGCTCGCGGAAGGCCGCGCGTTTGGCAGGACGGTCTTCCTCGCGCACGTCGTGCCGATCGAAGACGTCGAACTTCTCCATGATCGGATAACGCTCGCTTGCCATCGCGAGCACGCGCAGCACCTTGGTCGCGGCCGGCGTCGGACCGCTCACCTCCCAGCGCCGGATCGTGTCGGCACCGCCCTTCTCCGGCAATCCGCACAGCCTGGCCATGTCGGCTGCGGTGAGCTTGCGCCCGAGCGCGTCGGAGAGGTCGTTGCGGAGTTGCTTCAGTTCGGGGCCGGTCATGCTGCTTGCGTCCAGGGAAGTCGCTGAAGGCAATGCACTAGCGCTGATTCGGGTCCATCCGAAGGCGGGGAGCGCGCGCTCCGGCTGCGGCACCTTCGCGTGCGCACGGAGTTATGAACAGGAAGCCTATGGAAATCCGCCGGTGAAGCAACAGATGCCACAGCGGGACCCGCCAGCTCAGGGAACAACCATGACAAGCATCAAATTCGCCATTGCCGCGCTCATCGCTGTCGGGCTGCTTGCCGCGCCGTTCGCGGCTGAAGCGAAGAAGCACCGGTCGAGCAGGCGCTCCTACAACACGGGTGTGATGACCCCGACCTATGGCGGCGCCGGATCGCCCACAGCGCAGCCGAGGGCGTCGTACGGCTCGTCCGGACAGACGGTCGGCACGGTTACGGCGCCGTCGATCGGAACGTATAATTGGCCGTCGGTCGGTGTGACCAATTCGGTCCCGACGTGGAGCAACACCACGAGGTAAGGTGCGCCCATGCCGGTCAGCGCGTGCCAGCCGCAAGGCCGGAAAGCAGATAGAGCGCGACCAGCAATGTCGCGACCGACAGCATCGTCGTGACCGAGACCGTGGCCGCGACAAGTTTCTCCTCGACCTTGTGCTCGTGCGCCAGCACGTAGACGGTTTTCGCCGTCGGCACGGCCGCGCAGATGACGGCGGCAACGGTGTAGAGCGGATTGAGGCCGGTGATCACGCAAAGTCCGTAGACGATCAGCGGCATGACCACCAGTTTCACGGCGGCGAGTGCGAACGATGCGGTGAGGTTCGACCGCAGGCCTTCGACCGACAGGCCGAGACCGATGGCAAACAGCGCGCAAGGCGTGAGCGCGGCGGCGATCATGTTCAGAAAGGCTGCGACCGGCGCCGGAATCGGCAAGCCCGTGATCGCCCAGACAAGACCAATCAAGGTCGACAGCACCATCGGATTGAGCAGGATCTGCTTCGCGAGGCCAGCGGACGGCGCAGACGTCCCGCGCGCGTCTCTTTCCAGCAGGATGACCGTGATTGGAAACATCACGGCGGCGACGAATACCGTCGCCACCGCAGCGGGCAGGACAGCCGGCTGTCCGTAGATCGCGTGCAGGATCGGCAGCGCCACGAAGCCGGTATTGGTCATCGCCGCCGCCATGCCATGGATGCTGCTGCTGGCGAGGTCGTGCTTTCCACCGGCGCGGACCGCCAGGAAGACCAGCGCGAAGCAGAGCAGGGAGCCACCGCCGAACGCGAGCAGGAAGCGCCATTCCAGCAGATTGCGCGCAGGCTCCTGCGCGATCGTGACGATCAGCAGCGCCGGCATCGCGACGTTGTAGGCGAAATGCACCAGCGCGTCGGCAAGTGTGCGCGAGAGATAGCCTGATGCACCGGCAAGCCAGCCGGTGACGATGATTGCGAAGACGGGAAGAACGAGGCTGGCGACCTCCATCCGGTTTCCCCCTCTGCTAAGCAGCGTCACCATCCTAGCCCGGCGACGCCTGCTCGTCATGGTTCAACCGGATTGGGCGGCCCGATCAGGCGGCCCCTGACCTCAGATGCCCCGGCCGGTCTGTTGACCGATCACGCAACGCCAGCCCGCCAGGCGCTCCGCCGGATGCTGGTTCATCCATTCGGCAAGCTGCGGCGCGCCCATCAGGCAGGACTGCATCGACACGTTGGCGAAGTCCGACGTGGTGACGATCTGCTCGTGACAATTCCCCGGAGTGGAGAGGCTGCAGAGCACCGCGATGATCTTGATCACGCCAGGTTTCCTAGGTCGCTGCCGGCTGCGCGGCTGATCGTCGCCTTGGTCTGCTGCTCCCCGGCCGGATCGGCCGGTGGGAAGATGCTGTCATAGATCGCGCGCGCCTCCTGGATGAGGCGCAAGCGCTCGCGCTCGGATTTCGAGACGAATTGAATAATCTGGCCCATGTTCGCTCCAAACAAATCGGCAGGTCCATCATCAGATGATGGAAATCATTCCATCCCGATGTGGTGTGCCGTCGTCCGTTTCGCAGCTCTGCAGGTGGTCACGAGGGGATAAAAAGCCCGTGACCGTATCGTTACGGGCGGAACGGGGTACCGAAGCGGAATCTCCGCTTTTTGTCGCCGCGTGCATCGCGTGCGTCCCGTTCGTCGCGGCATCGTGACGAGTGTCAGGACCACCGATACGACCGTGTTGCGGCACATTTTCGCGTGCGTCGCGTTATAGGACGACCCGGTGCAGGAGCGGTTCGACTCCCGAACGGCTGACGCGACAGAGGGACCGCCTCCAAAAGGATCCAGCCATGACAAGAACGAGACGCTTCATTGCCGTACTGACCGTCGCCGGATTTGCGACAGCCCCGTTCGCCGCAAATGCGCAAACGTCAGGAACGGGCGCGCAGAGCAGCACACACAGCACCCCCGGAGCGCCGGTGCAGCAAGGCACGATTGGAAGCTCCGGACAGACTGTCGGGACCGTTACGGCGCCGTCGGTCGGAACGTCCACCCAGCCTTCGGTCGGCGTGACCAACTCGGTCCCCACCTGGAACAACACAAATCCTTCGACCAAGCGATAACAGGACCGCGGTCTCAAGCCGCCGGCGCGCGCTCCTTGCGCCCCGGCACCGCCGCGAGCAGTTCACGCGTATAGGCGTGCTCCGGCGCGGCAAAGAGTTGTGCGGTCGGCTTCAGCTCGACGATGGCGCCGCGCTGCATCACCGCGATGCGGTCGCAGATTTGTGCGGCAACGCGTAAGTCGTGGGTGATGAACAGCATCGAGAGGCCCAGGCGTGCCTTGAGGTCCTCGAGCAGTCGCAGCACCTGCGCCTGCACGGAAACGTCGAGCGCGGAGACGGCCTCGTCGGCGACGATGATCTCCGGCTCGAGCGCGAGCGCGCGAGCGATGCCGATGCGCTGGCGCTGGCCGCCGGAGAATTCGTGCGGATAGCGGTCGAGCGCGCCGGCGTCCAGGCCCACCATCTTCAGGAGATCGCGGGCGCGGTCGAATGCGACCTTCGGATCGGTGCCGGCCGCGATCGGGCCGTCCGCGATGATGTGGCCGACCTTGCGGCGCGGATTGAGAGAGGCGAACGGATCCTGAAAGATCATCTGGATGCGATGGCGCTCGGCGCGCAGCGCCTTGCCCGAAAGGCCTGTGAGATCGGTCTCTCCGATCCGCACCGTGCCGCGATCGGCTTCGATCAGCCGCATCACCAGACGCGCCACCGACGATTTGCCGGAGCCGGATTCGCCGACGAGGCCGAGCGTCTCGCCCTTGAGGATGCTGAAATTGACCTGCCGCGCGGCATCGACGCGCCGGTCGTCGCGAAACCAGCCGCCCGATGTGACGTAGGTCTTGTCCAGCCCGATCACCTCGACCGCCCTGGCCTGGTCGTCGAGTGGCTCGCGCGCGGGTGGATCCATCGTCGGGACCGCGGCGAGCAGCGCCTTGGTGTAGTCGTGCTGCGGGTCGTTGAAGACGGTCGCAGCGGGGCCTTCCTCCACCACCTTGCCATGGCGGAGCACCACGACCTGGTCGGCGATATCGGCGACCACGCCGAAATCGTGGGTGATGAACATCACCGCCATGTTGCGGTTGCGCTGGAGGTTGCGGATCAGCTTCAGGATCTGCGCCTGCGTGGTGACGTCGAGCGCGGTGGTCGGCTCGTCCGCGACCAGCACCGCGGGCTCGAGTGCGAGCGCCATCGCGATCATGGCGCGCTGGCGCTGTCCGCCGGAGAGCTGGTGCGGATAGGCGCGCACGATGCGCTCGGGGTCGGGCAGGCCGACCTCGCGCGCCAGTGCCAGCGCCCTTGCGCGCCGCTCCCTGGGCGTGAGCAGGCCGTGGGCCTCGAACATCTCCGCCATCTGGTCGCCGATCCGCATCAGCGGATTGAGCGCGGTCATCGGCTCCTGGAAGATCATCGCGAGACGGCGGCCGCGCAGATCGCGCCAGCCATCGTCATCGAGCTTGAGCAGGTCGCGGCCCTCGAACATGATTTCGCCGGACGTGATCTCGACCGTGTCAGGCAGCAATCCCATCAGCGCATGCGCACACATGGATTTGCCGGAGCCGGATTCGCCAACGACACAGACGATCTTGCCGGCCTTCAGGTCGAGCGAGATGCCGTCGACCGCGAACGGCCGCTCGGCGCTCTTGGGCAACGCGATCCGCAGGTTCTTGATCGAGACGGTGGCGGGCGCGGTCATGTCAGCGTCCCTCCCGCGACAGCCGCGGATTGAGCGCGTCGTTGAGGCCTTCGCCGATCAGGTTCAGGCCCAGCACCGAGATCAGGATGGCGACGCCGGGGAACACGGTGATCCACCAGGCCTGACGGATCACGGTGCGGCCCGCGCCGACCATGTAGCCCCAGGAGATCAGATTGGGATCGCCCAGACCGAGGAAGGCCAGCGAGGATTCCAGCAGGATCGCGGTCGCGACCATCAGCGAGGCCAGCACGATCACCGGCGACAATGCGTTCGGCAGGATCTCGCGCAGGATGATCCAGGTGTTGCTCTGGCCGGTGACCACCGCGGCCTGGACATATTCGCGCGTGCGCAGCGACAGCACCTCGCCGCGCACGAGACGGGCGACCGGCGGCCAGCTCACCACCGCGATCGAGGCCACGATCGAATAGATCGAGGGCTGCAGGATTGCGACCAGCACGATGGCGAGCGCGAAACTCGGAATGGTCTGGAAGAACTCGGTGAAGCGCATCAGCGCGTCGTCGACCTTGCCGCCGAAATAGCCGGCCATGGCGCCAATGGGAACGCCGACGACCAGTGCGACCAGCGTGGAGACCAGGCCGACCAGCAGTGAGACGCGAGCACCGAAGATCATGCCGGCAAAGACGTCGCGGCCGAGCGCGTCGGTGCCGAGCGGCACCGTCGAGAGCGTGAAAGGCGGCAGGAATGGCCGCTGCACCATGCGCCAGGGCGAATTCGGGAACAGCATCGGGCCGAATACCGCGACCGAAATCGCGAGGACCAGGATGACGAGCCCGATGACGCCGCTCGGGCTGCGCAGCATCGATTTCCAGAACTGTTTCATGAGGCGAATTCGATGCGCGGGTCGACCAGGCGATAGACGAGGTCGGTGATGAGGTTGAAGATCAGCACCATCGCGGAGCAGATCACGAAGACGCCGAGCAGCAGATTGTAGTCGCGCTGGAGCAGCGCGTCGTACATCAGGCGCCCGATGCCGGGCCAGGCGAACACGGTCTCGGTGATGACGGCGCCGCCGATCAGGGTGCCGGAATGCACGCCGGCGAGCGTCACGACCGGCAGCAGCGCGTTGCGCAGCACGTGGCGGCGCTGGATCACGGCGTCGGAGAGGCCTTTCGCGCGCGCGGTCTTGACGAAGTCGAGGCGCTTCACCTCGAGCATCGAGGCGCGCGTCATGCGGGTGTAGGTCGCCATGAAGAACAGGCCGAGCGTCATCGCCGGCATGATCAGGTGCTTTGCGACGTCCACGGCGTGGGCGAAGCCGGTGAGGTTGGCGCCGACGGTCTCGTAACCGAAGCTCGGCAGCCAATCCATGGTGACGGAGAACAGCAGGATCCCCATCAGCGCCACCCAGAAGATCGGCATGGCGTAGAAGATCAGCGCGAACACGGTGATGGCGGTGTCGAGAAACGTTCCGGCAAAGCGCGCGGCGAAGGTGCCGAAGAGAACGCCGAGCATCAGCGAGATCGCGAAGGCCGTCAGCGTCAGCAGCAATGTCGCCGGCAGCCGCTCGCCGATCAGCTTGGCGACCGGCGCCTGCTGGCGGAAGGAGAAGCCGAGGTCGAGGGTGACGACGCCCTTGACGTAGATGAAGAGCTGCTCGGGCAGCGGCTTGTCGAGGCCGAACTTTTCCCTGAGTTGCTTGACGAAGACCTGGTCGCTGGCGCCGGCCTCGCCCGCCATCACGGCCGCGGGATCGCCGGGCGCAAGCCGGATCAGGAAGAAATTGAGGACGACGATCGCGAGCAGGACGATCACGCCCTTCACGACACGCTGAGCGACGAAGGAGAGCATTGTTAGAGCGACGCTTGTTTGACTTGAGTGCCGCCGCGGCGACGGTGCGCCCCCTCTCCCGCTTGCGGGGGAGGGTTGGGGTGGGGGTGTTTCCGCAGAGGGGGTCTTCGAGTGGAGAGAGCCCCCACCCGCCGTGCTTGGGACGATGCTTCGCATCGCCCGGCGCGCGTCGACCTCCCCCGTAAGCGGGAGAGGTGCAGCGAGTTCGAGGCTCGATCAGAAGTCATGCTGCTTGGACCATACTGCGTCGACCTCTCCCCGCAAGCGGGGAGAGGTGAAGGAAGGCACGCGCTCACTTGTCGAGCCATGCGTCCTTGAAGCCGTCATTGACGCCGATGCCTGTCGTGATCAGGTTTTTGACCTTGCAGCGCATGATGGTCGGGAATTGCAGCTCGAGCATCCAGGCCACCGGCACGTCCTCGACCAGGATCTTCTGCGCCTTCTCGTAAATCTCCTTGCGCTTGGTATCGGGCGTGGCAACCGCACCGTCCGCGAACAGCTTGTCGATCTCCGGGTTGGAGTAACCCTCGACGTTGTTGAACACTTGGCCCTTCGCGATATTGCTGGAGATGTAGTTGCGGCCGACGCCGAGGGCGGGATCGCCATACTGGTAGAGATAGGTGAAGGCGATGTCGTAGTCCCAGTCGCCGATCTTCTGGTTGCCGCCGGCAACGTCGGTGGCGATGGTCTCGATGTTCATGCCGACGTCCTGGAGGTTCTGCTTCACGGCTTCACCCCAGCGCTGCCAGGTCTCGCCATAGGCGAGCGGCAACAGGCGGATCTTTTCGCCCTTGTAGCCGGCTTCTTTCAGCAGGGCCTTGGCCTTGGCCGGATCGTACGGATATTTCTTGACGTCGTCGGTGTAGTATTTGATGGCCGAGGACGAGGGGCCGGTTGCAACCTTGCCGAGCCCGTTCCAGATCACGTCCTTGGCGAAGTCGCGATCGATCGCATACATGACCGCCTGCCGCACCCGCTTGTCCGCGAGCGGACCCTGGCGGTTGTTCAGCCACAGCCAGGCCAGCGGCGAGAAGAACTCCCAGCCGGCGCCGGTGACGCAGGTGTCCTTCAGCTTGGACAGCCGCGGCACGTCGAAATTCTCGACCGAGCCACCGGGCAGCACGTCGACCTTGCCGGTCTCGTAGGCCACCGAGCGCGCTGCGGCGTCGGGGATGATCTGCCAGTAGATCTCGTCGATATGGGGCTTGCCCTTCTCGTAATAGTTCGGGTTCTTGACCAGGCGGATGAACGAGCCCTTCTGCCATTCCTTGAACATGAAGGGGCCGGTGCCGACCGGCGCGTTGTTGTAGGGGTTGGTCTTGAAGTCGGTGCCTTCATAGAGATGCTTCGGCACAATCGGCATCGAGCCGACCTCGAAGATGCCGAGGAACGGGCCGAACGGCTGCTTAAGCGTGAACACCACCGTGTAGTCGTCCGGCGCCTCGACCTTGTCGACCTGCGCCAGGTTGGTGCGGGCGCGGGCGTGCGTCTGCTTCAGCATCTCCATCGAGAACAGCACGTCCGCGGCCGTGAAGGGCTTGCCGTCATGCCAGGTGACGCCCTTGCGGAGCTTGAAAGTGTAGGTCTTGGCGTCCTCGCTGACGGTCCAGCTTTCGGCAAGCTCCGGAAGCGGCTCGAGCTTGGGGCTGTAGCGCAGCAGGCCCTCGAAGATGTTGCCCGACACCATCTGGGTCGGACCGTTCTGGATCATCGCAAGCATCAGGCCGGGCGGCTCGGGCTGGATCACGGCGTTGATCACGCCCCCCGTTTTCGGCTCTTGCGCAAGAGCCGGTTCAAGTGCCGAGGCCGTGAGGCCGCAAGCCAGGAGGACACCAAGCAACACTCGTTTTGACATGTCGTATCTTTCTCAAGCGAGACCAGCCGTAAAGGCTTCGCACGTCATGGCGCGCAAAGCTACGGCCGGCCCATCCCAGTCCCCATCCGATATCGAGGCTCACATAGTCTCATTCGGCGCTGCAAGATGAAAGTCTCGACAGTGTTCGCACAAAAAATGTACAGCGCGTCCTGTTTTCACTTGATTCATGATCTTGGCACGGAGACAAGTCGGCCATGGACAATGCCACACGCTCCGAACGATCCCGCAACGCTGCGCTCGAGGCGGCGACCAGGATCATTGCGCGCGACGGGCCCGGCCGGCTGACGCTCGACGCCATCGCGCGCGAGAGCGGTCTCAGCAAGGGCGGCGTCATGCACCAGTTCCGCACCAAGGAGGCCGTGTTGAAGGCGCTCCTGGAGCGGCAGATGGATCATTTCGAGGAGTTTTCGACCCGCTATATGGCGAAGGTCAGTGAGACTTCGGCCAATCCCAATCTGGCGACGCAGCTGGCCACCGTGCGGGAAGCGGCGACCTCGCCGAATTCCGCGGCGCTGGCGCTTGTGGCAGCCATGGTCGAGAATCCCGGCCTGATGGTGCTGCCGCGCGACCGCGAGATGAAGAGGGTGGAGGCGATCAAGGCCGAAGCCTCCGATCCCGAGCTCGCGCTGTTGCGCTGGGCAGCGGCGCGGGGATTGTTGTTGAGCTCGCTGTTCGGCATGTCGCCGCTGAGCAAGGACGAGCACCAGCGGCTGTTCGCGCGTCTGCTCGATGACGATCAGTGGCGGCCGCTTGAAAAGCCGGACGAGCCTCTCGCGGGCAAGTCCCGCGCGACCAGGGGCAGCACCGCCAAATCCGGCGCGGCCCCGGCAGCAAGGGCCGCAACTCCCCGCAAACGCGCCTGATTCAGAGTTAACGGTCTCCTCCGATCGCTGCCCAAAACCGCGCCTGCGGCCAAATGCGTCAGGCCGTCATTTCCGCACTTTACAAACCAACCAGTCGGTTTTATAAATGGAAACACTGAGGCGGCCCAAGGCGTCTGACATGGCCCCGGACGATGCCTCGGGCTGGCAATGGTGAGCGCCGCAGTCGCGTCTGGTCCCAACGCGGCTGCGGTCCCCATCGTCCTTCCTAAAAGCCGCGAGAGGAGTCTGGAATGGATCGCTCGATCGCCCTGCGCGGTCTGGGAACGCTGGCGCTTTGCGCGGCCGTCGCCGGCTGCGCCTCGGTCGCGCCGGTGCCCTATTCGGAGATGGCGTCCTCGGCCTACATGGCTCCGGACAAATCGGACGCCTCCGGCCGCGTGCCCTACCGCTATTCCACGCCGGTCGACTGGCGCGCCTATCATAAAGTGGTCCTCGATCCTGTCGTGCTGTACCGCGGCAGGGATCATCAGTTCGGCGACATGTCCGACAAGGACAAGGCGACGCTCGCCGCCTACATGCAGAACTGCTTTGCCGATCGGCTGCGCGGCCGCTTCGCCCTGGTGCGCGAGCGCGGGCCGAACACGCTGCGCATCAGGCTGACGCTCACCGGCGCCGTCACCAACACACCCGTGCTCGGCACGCTTTCGCGCTTCGACATGGCGGGCGCGGTCTACAACGGCGTGCAGGCCGCACGCGACGGCGAGGGCATGATGACCGGTTCGGTCATCTACGGCGTCGAGATCTTCGACGCTTCGACCTCGCGCCTGCTCTCGGCCTACGTCACCAAGCAATATCCCGGCGCCTACGACATCAAGGCCAGCGTCGGCGCGCTCGCGGCCGCCACTGCCGGCCTCGACAAGGGCGCCGACGCGCTGGTGGCGCAACTGAACTGACGCCGCGACCGTCCAACCAAAGGTGCTGCTGATGAACATTCTCCTTCGCTTCGTGCTGCGCGTCGCCATCACCGTCGTGATGATGATTATCGGTGGCCGCGCCGGTGCCGCCGCGCCGACCGATCCGAGCGGCACATGGCTGGTCGAGGACGGTCGCGCGCGCGTCCGTCTCGAACGCTGCGGGCCCTCGCGCGACCGCATCTGCGGTTTCATCGTCTGGATGAAGGAGCCGGCCGACAAGCGCGGCCAGCCCTATCGCGACAAGGAAAACCCCGATGTAGACAAGCGCGCCCGCGCGCTGCTCGGCCATCAACTCATCATGGGCTTGCAGGCGACGCCCGAGGGGCGCTTCGCCGGCGACATCTACAATGCCGAGGACGGCAAGTTCTATTCGGTCTCGATTTGGCGCGAATCTCCCGATCGCCTCAAGCTCAAGGGCTGTCTCATAAAATTCCTGTGCCAGACCCAGACCTGGCAGCAGACCCTCGACGTGCTGCCCGGCCAGCTGGTCGGCCTGACCGGCGATCTCAACGGCCCGCGCGCCGACAAGGAATGGGCGGCCGTGCCTGCGCCGAAACCGATGCAGGCGAAGGCGAAGTAGCCTTCAGGTGTTTCGTAGCGCCCGCCGCAACGCGTCGAGCGCGTCTGCAAGTTGCTCGCGATGCGCGATGTCGTCCTTGGGGAGGGCCGCGACGCTGGTTGCGAGCTCGTGCAGGATGCCGGCGAGCAGGCCGAAATTGATGTGCAGATGCACCGATTTGCGTTCGTCGGCCGGGCCCGGATGGTGCAGCACCAGCGCAACGCCGCTGCCGTCGAGGTGTGCCTCGAACCGCGATGAATGCTCGAACGTGCCGACATAGAACTTGTCGGGATATTCGAGCGCGATCTCTGCCTTGTCGGGAACCGGCCGGGACATGTGAACCTCCTCGATGCCCTTGCACTATGGCCGGGAATAAACCGGACCGCCTTGCGATCGATCAGAGGCGTCCGCTCCCGGATTTGATCCGGATCAAAGCCGGGTCGCCGCTTCTGCGATCGAATGGCAACTGGCCGGACGTTGCGCTGGCGCTTGGCCCTTTCAGCCGTGAGACGATCGATGGACATGCAGGCCACGAATATCCCCGCGGGCGATGACAGCGGACCTGACGCCGCCTGGTCGGAGCTGGATGAGGGCGTGCAGCGCTGCCTGCGATTGCTCGGCGATGCCGGCCTGCGGCCAACGCGCCAGCGTCTCGCGCTCGGCCAGTTGCTGTTCCTGCGCGGCCATCGTCACGTCACCGCGGAGGGGCTTCATGAAGAAGCGATCGCAGCGAACATGTATCTGTCGCTCGCCACCGTCTACAACACCCTGAACCAGTTCACCGAAGCCGGCCTGTTGCGCCGGATCGCCGCCGACGGCATCAAATCGTTCTTCGATACCGACACGTCCGTGCATCCGCACTTCTATCTCGAGGCTGAGGATGTGCTGGTCGACGTCGCCGATGGCCTCGCCTTTACCAAGGTGCCCGAGGCGCTTCCCGGCCACGAGATCGCGCGGCTCGACGTCATCGTCCATCTGCGCCGGAAGCGAACGTAGCGTCGTCGTGCAAAGCGTGCCAGACTGGATCCCGATCGACTGCGATGGCGAGACCGGTAGTGATGGTGGACCAGCCCTTTCCAGGCCAGAACCTGCGCCCTTTGCAAATACGGCTCGGCACCCAGACCATTGCGGGTCTTGAAAGCACGGGAGAGGGGCGTCCGATACTCCTCGTCCACGGCAATTCCGCCTCCTCACGCATCTGGCAGAAGCAGCTGCAGGGTCCGCTCGGCGACAAATATCGCATCATCGCGATCGATCTGCCCGGGCATGGCGCCTCCTCACCCCCTCCGGATCCGGCCAGCGACTATTCCGGCCGCGGCTATGCTGCGGCGATCGCCGCGGTCGCGCGCGAACTCAATCTCGGGAATGCCGTCGTCGTCGGCTGGAGCCTCGGCGGCCACGCCGTGCTCAATGCCGCGGCATTGTTGCCCATGGCCGCCGGCCTGATGATCTTCGGCACGCCGCCGGTCGGCAGCGGGCCGGAGGGCTTTGCCGGCTTCAAGAACCTGTCGCCGACGGCTTTCACGGCCTCGCCGACCGAGGCGCAAATCCAGGAATGGGTGCACACGGCCTTCGCGCCCGGCTACGCGCCGGTCCCCGATTTCGTCGTTCAGGATTTTCACAGGACCGACGGCAATGCCCGAGCCTGTCTCGGCGCCGTCGCGCAGGCCGGCGGCCTTGCCGACGAAGTCGAGATCGTGCGCAACCTGAAGATTCCGCTCGCGATCGTGCAAGGCGGCGAGGAGCAGATCGTCGACCTCGGCTATCTCCAGCGCTTGGCCGCCCCGACGCTGTGGCGCGGCGCGGTCCAGGTCGTCGCCGGTGCCGGCCATACGACGCAATGGGAGAAGGCGGACGCCTTCAACGAACTGCTCGACGCGTTCGCGTCCGGTGTGTGATTGTCTTCACCCCAACCCCGCGCGCCGGAATCCCTCGAGATAATGCTCGCGATCGGCCGCATTGGCCCACGGCAGTTGCGTCGCGATCCACTGCAGCGAGATGCCCGGCTGGGTGCGGCGGAGCTCGCCCAGCGCCGTCTCGGCGAGCGCGCTGTCGCCGGTCATGCCGGCCGAGACCGCAAGCACGCGATAGGCGCCGGTGAGGTCGCCGCGGTGGCGGATCGCCTCGCGCGCGAGCGCGATGGCCTCGTCATAACGCCGTTCGGTGAAGCGCGCATAGCCGGCGATGCCGTGATAGATCGCCAGCGACGGATCGCGGGGTGAGAGCCGGATTGCCCGCTGCGCCGCCGCGAACGATTCGGTCGAGCGCCCGGCATAGGACAGCGCCAGCGCGTAATAGCCTTGCGCCAGCGAGAAGTTCGGATTGAGCGCGAGCGCCTGCTCGAACTCCGACAGCGCGTCCGCAAGCCTGCGGGTCGAGAAGTAGACGCTGCCGAGCCCGGCATGCGCCCAGGCATCCTCATGGTCGCAGCGCACCGCGGCGAGCGCGGCGGCTTCCGCGGCGGGCGCCACCCTGGCGAGCTCGGTCCAGCCGAGATGCACGCCGAACATGTGGTTCGCCGCCAGCACCGACAGCGCCTGGCCGTAATTCGGATCGATCCCGATGGCGCGCTCGAGCAGGGCCTGTGCGGCCTCGTGATCCTGCCGCGTCACGCGCCAGTAATGCGACAGGGCGCGCATCAAGAGGTCCCAGGCATCGAGGCTCGCCGGCGGCTTGCGCTGGCTGCGAAAATTCTCCGCCGCGTGAATCTGCGGCTCGATCGCCGCGGCGATCGCGTTGGTGATCTCGTCCTGCACGGCGAAGACGTCGACCAGCTCGCGGTCGTAGCGCTCGGCCCAGAGGTGGCTGCCTGACGTGGCGTCGTTGAGCTGCGCGGTGATGCGCACGCGGTTGTCGGCCTTGCGCACGCTGCCCTCGACGATGTAGCGGACGCCGAGTTCCTCGGCGATCTGCCGGATGTGGACCGCGCGTCCCTTGTAGGTGAAGGACGAGTTGCGGGCGATCACCATGAACCAGCGCTGCTTCGACAGCGCGGTGAGGATGTCCTCGCTGATGCCGTCGCCGAAATAATCCTGGGCGGGGTCGCCGCTCATGTTCTCGAAGGCGAGCACCGCGATCGCCGGCCGATCCGTCGCGGCGCGCGGCCGGGCCGTGACGAGCGCGGCAGGCGCCGTCGTCGTTGCCATTTCTTCCCGGACATCGCCGATGAAGCGAAAGCCCTTGCGCGGGATCGTCTTGATCAGCCGCTGCGTCGCGCCGTCGTCGCCGAGCGCCTTGCGCGCGGCGTTGATCCGGCTGTTCAGGGCGGAGTCCGAGACGATGCGGTCGCTCCAGATCCGGCTGATCAGGTCATCCTTGCTGACCACACGTGCGCGCTCCGCGACCAGATAAAGCAGCAGATCGAACACCTGCGGCTGCAACGGCACGGCGACCCCGGCGCAGGTCAGTTCGCGCAGGTCGCCGTCGAGCACGTTGTTTTCAAAGCAAAATCGCACGTTTCTGTCGTCTCAAGCAAAAATCAAAGTCGTCTCAGGCGAAAATCAACCGTCCGCGAAAGTCAGGAGGCAGCCGATCCGGCATGGTGGGAACATCACAGTGCCGGTGTTTCGGCACAACGGAGTTTTCCATGTCCCAGATTGATCACCAGGTTCATTCGATCGGCCCGGAGGTTGCGGGCTCTCGCATTTTCAAGTTCATCGCCTTTCTGTACGGAATTGCGGCGTATCTCGTGTTTTTCGTCACCATTCTCTACGCCATCGGCTTCGTCATGGGGCTGGTGGTGCCGAAGACCATCGACACCGGAACCGACACGCCGGCGGCCGAAGCCGTCATCGTCAATCTCCTGCTGATGACGCTGTTCGCGCTCCAGCACAGCGTGATGGCCCGCAAGCAATTCAAGGCGTGGTGGACGCAATTCGTCCCCAGGCCGGTCGAGCGCTCGACCTATGTGCTGCTGGCAAGCCTGTCATTGCTCCTGCTGTTCTGGCAATGGCGCCCACTGCCGGCGGTGATATGGGACGTCGGAAATCCGGATCTCGCCGTGACGCTGGTCACGCTGTCGCTTGCGGGCTGGGTGCTGGTGTTCACCTCGACCTTCATCATCAATCATTTCGAATTGTTCGGATTGCACCAGGTGACCAATCATCTCGTCGGCAAGGAAGCGACACCGCCGCGTTTCAAGACGCCGCTGCTCTACAAGTTCGTCCGTCATCCGATCTATCTCGGCTTCATCATCGCGTTCTGGGCGGCGCCGGTCATGACGGCGGGACATCTGCTGTTCGCGGCCGTGACCACGCTCTACATCTTCGTCGGCATCGCGCTGGAGGAGCACGACCTCGTCGATCTCTTCGGCGACGAATACCGGCAGTACAAACAACGGGTGTCGATGCTTATTCCCTGGCGCCGGTCAGTCTAGCCGTCGTGTCTTTCCGTCGCGTCCGCCGAAAGGAGGACGCGCGGTGGCACTGAAAGCGCGTAACGGACCTTGCCGGACTCGCCTGCAACCTTTCTCGGGGTGATTCCCCCTCACCCCGACGCCTCTCCCCGCATCCGCCTTCGTCGAGATTACGGCGAACAGGAGCGGGGAGAGGAATTCAACCTTCATCAACGGAGACGAATAATGAAACACGTCGGAAACTGCTTCTGTGGCGCGGTTACGGTCGAGGTCACGGGCGCGCCGGAGGCGATGGGCTATTGTCATTGCCGCTCCTGCCGCTCCTGGTCGGGCGGACCGGTGAACGCCTTCAGCCTGTGGAAGCCCGAAGCCGTGCGCATCACCGAAGGCGCGCAGCATGTCGAAACCTTTGCCAAGACGCCGCTCAGCCAGCGCAAATTCTGCAAGGAGTGCGGCGGCCATCTCATGACCAATCACCCGCCGCTCGGCCTCGTCGACGTCTTCACCGCCACCATCCCCACGCTCGCCTTTGCGCCCGGCGTCCACGTCAACTATTCCGAGACGGTGCTGCCGATGCGGGATGGCCTGCCCAAACTGAAGGATTTTCCGGCCGAGTTCGGCGGCAGCGGCGAGATGATGCAGGAGTAGCGGATTTCTTCCTTCTCCCCTTGCGGGAGAAGGTGGCGCGCGTAGCGCGCCGGATGAGGGGTATCCATCCACAAATGCAGTCGTAGGGGGGCAAAGCAAAGCGTGCCCACGCATTTCTTACGATCGAGAGAGATGGTGGGCACGGCGCAAGTGCGCCTTTGCCCACCCTACGGTTCCGGACTCGCGGATGGAAACCCCTCACCCGGCTTCGATGCTGCGCATCGAATCCACCCTCCCACAAGGGGCGAGGGTGCACCGTCAGTGTGGTGAACTACCTCATCCCGGCGCGCCGAAATCCTTCCAGATAATGCTCGCGATCTTCCGCGCGCTGCATCGGGAGTTCGCGCGTCAGCCAGGCGAGCGTGAGCCCGGGCTGGGTGCGGTGCAGGCCTTGCAGCGCGGACGCCGCGAGCTGAGCATCACCCAGCATGCCGGCGGCGGCGGTCAGCACGCGGTGGGCGCCGACGAAATCGGCGCGCTGTCGCATCGACTCCCGCGCCAACTGGATCGATGCTTCGTAATTGCGGCCGATGAACTGGGCATAGGCGGCAACGCCGCAATAGATCGCCGCGAGCGGATCGCGCGGGCTCAGTCGCAGCGCGCGGCGCGCGGCGGCATCGCCGTCCTGCCATCGTCCCGCATAGCACAGCGTCACGCCGTAGAAGGCGTGCGCCATCGCAAAGTTCGGATTGAGCTTCAGCGTCAGCTCGAACTCCGCCAGCGAATCGTCGAAGCGGCGGCGGAATAAATAGGTATAAGCGAGGCCGTGATGGGCGAAGGCGTCCTCGCGATCGGCCTCGACCGCAGCCAGCGCCGCACGTTCGGCGACCGGAACGGTCATGGCCATGTCGGCCCAGCCCATATGCGCGCCGAAGATATGGCTCGTCGCGAGCAGGCCCAGCGCCTTGCCATAGGCGGGATCGATCGCGGTCGCCTTTTCCAGCAGCGCCTGCGCGGCCGCATTGTCCTCGCGCGTGATGCGCCAGTAATGCGACAGTGCGCGCATCACGAGGTCCCAGGCATCCAGGCTCCCCGGCGGCTTCTGCTGGGCGCGAAAACTTTCGGCGGCGTAGAGCTGCGGCTCGATCGCGGCGACGATCGCCTCGGTGATCTCGTCCTGCACGGCAAAAACGTCGGCAAGCTCGCGGTCGTAGCGTTCGGCCCAGAGATGGCTGCCGGTCGAGACGTCGTTGAGCTGGGCCGAGATGCGCAGGCGCTCGCCGCTCCGCCGCACGCTGCCTTCGACCACGTAGCGTACGCCGAGCTCGCGCGCGACCTCGTGGATGTGCACGGCGCGGCCCTTGTAGACGAAGGAGGAGTTGCGCGCGACGACGAAGAACCAGCGCAGTTTCGACAGCGCGGTGATGATGTCCTCGCTGATGCCGTCGGAGAAATACTCCTGCTCGCGGTCGCCGCTCATATTGGTGAAGGGCAGCACGGCGATCGCAGGCCGGTCCGGCAGCGCGAGCGCCGTCTGGGCCTGAACGGCCCGTCCGGGCTCCGGTGCAGCTGCGCCGAGCTGTGTCTGGACGTCGCCGACGAAGCGAAAGCCTTTTCGCGCGATGGTGCGGATCAGCGCCTGGTTCGCACCATTGTCGCCGACTGCCTTGCGCGCCGCGTTGATCCGGCTGGTCAGCGTGGATTCGGAGACGCTGCGCCCGTGCCAGATCTTGTCGATCAGCTCGTCCTTGCTGACCACCCGGTCGCGGTTTTCCATGAGGTGGACGACGAGGTCGAAAACCTGCGGTTCCACGGAAACGGGAACCTGCTCGCGGCTCAGCTCGCGCCGGTCGGTGTCGAGAAGGTGATCCCGGAACAGAAACTGCACGTCGAAAACTCAAACCTCACGGCGACATCGGGCAATGAAGAAATCAAAATGGATTTCGACTTGAAGTCTGTGAGTCCGGCGAACGGTCGCCCCGGTTCACCACGATCGCGTGATGGCTGCCATGCTGTTTTCGAGGGGGAATACAACTTCTACTAGAATCTGGCGGTCTGAGCCAGATTGCCGCAGGGTGGATGCGCCATACCCGATCCTGCTGAGCGCACAATTCATCACCGTCACCCTGAGGAGGCCGCTTCTTCAGCGGCCCTCGAAGGGCGACGGCCCGGCTGCATCGCGGTTCGCACCTCAGGATGACGGAGCTCATGGCTCGACATTCGGGAGCAAGACATCGCATGTCATCGAACATGCGACGAACCATGAATGTCCATTGCCGAACACTGCGGCCTGCGTAAGCTGCCCCCACACAGAACACAAACCACGAAGAAACGCCCATGCCCGCTTTTGCTGCCTCGACCACCGTGCTCGACTCCATGCTGTTCCGCGACGCCTTCGGCACGCCCGAGATGCGCGAGGTGTTTTCCGACGTCGCGCTGGTCGGCCGCTATGCCGAGGTCGAGGTGGCGCTGGCACAGGCGGAGGCGAGATGCGGCGTGATCCCCAAGGAGGCCGCCGATCAGATCGCGGCGCGGACCGATGTCGCCGCGCTCGATTTTGACCTGCTGCGGCAGGAGACCGACATTGTCGGCTATCCGATCCTGCCTTTGGTGCACCAGATGGTGAAGCAATGCGGCGAGGCCGGCCGCTACGTGCATTGGGGTGCGACCACGCAGGACATCATGGACACCGCAGTGGTGCTGCAATTGCGCGCCGCGCTCGAGATCGTCGAGCGGGATATCGCGAGCTTGCGCAAGATCCTCGCCGACCTCTCGAAGCGCCACCGCGACACGCCGATGGCGGGGCGCACGCATCTCCAGCAGGCCCTGCCGGTGACGTTCGGCTACAAGACCGCGATCTGGCTCGCGATGTTCGACCGCCACGCCGAGCGTCTCGAGCAATTGAAGCCGCGCGTCCTGGTCGGTCAGTTTGCCGGCGCCGCCGGCACGCTGGCCTCGCTCGGCGACAAGGGTTTTGAGGTGCAGGAGGCGCTCTGCGCGGAGCTGAAGCTCGGCGTTCCCGCCTCGACCTGGCACGTCGCGCGCGACGGTTTTGCCGAGGCGGTCAATTTCCTGGCGCTGGTCACCGGCTCGCTCGGCAAGATCGCGCTGGACATCATGATCATGGCCTCGACCGAATTCGCCGAGGTCTACGAGCCCTTCGTCAAGGGCCGCGGCGCTTCCTCGACCATGCCGCAGAAGCGCAATCCGATCTCCTCGGAACTGATGCTGGCGGCCTCAAAGGCGGTACGCCAGCACGCCGGCCTGATGCTGGACGCGATGGTGCAGGATTTCGAGCGCGCCACCGGTCCCTGGCACGCCGAATGGATGGCGATCCCGGAAAGTTTCGTGCTGACCGCCGGCGCGCTGCACCAGGCCAAGTTCGCGCTTGCGGGTCTCATTGTCGACGAAAGGAAGATGAACGACAATCTCGCCCTTAGTCGGGGCCTGATCGTGGCCGAAGCGGTCATGATGGGCCTCGCGCCGCAGATCGGGCGGCAGGAGGCGCACGACGTGGTCTATGACGCCTGCCGGATTGCCAATGAGAGAGGTCTGACGCTGGCGGACGCGCTCTCGTCCGACTCCCGCGTCTCGACCCGGATTGACCGGGCGACGATCGATGCGCTGACTTCACCGAAAAATTACCTCGGCCTTGCTCCCGCCATGGTCGATCGGGTGCTGAAATCGGCAACGCGTTGAAAACCAAGATGCGTGAAACCGCGTATCTTTCGCAAGCTCCAAGAGGCTCGCATACTTGTGTCCCGCGATGCTAGACTTAGATTGAACGAGAGACCTTCGGCAGAGGACCCGGCATGACCGATCAACGCATCACCGCCACTCCCATCGATCCCGTGAAACTCGACCGGCTGGCCGAGGTGGCGGTGAAGGTGGGCCTGGGCTTGCGGCCGGGACAAGATCTTCTGCTGACCGCGCCGGCGATCGCGCTGCCGCTGGTGCGGCGGATCGCCGTGCACGCCTACAAGGCCGGCGCCGGCATCGTGACACCGATCCTCTCCGACGAGGAGATGACGCTGGCGCGCTACCGTCACGGTCACGACAATAGTTTTGATCGCGCCGCCAGCTGGCTCTACGAGGGCATGGCCAAGGCGTTCTCCGACAACACGGCGCGGCTCGCCATCGTCGGCGACAATCCGATGCTGTTGTCGGGCGAAGATGCTTCCAAGGTCGCGCGCGCCAGCAAGGCCAATTCCATGGCCTATCAGCCGGCGCTGGAAAAGATCGTCAATTTCGACACCAACTGGAACATCATTGCCTATCCGACCGCCGCGTGGGCGAAGCTGGTGTTTCCGAACGATCCCGAGGACGTTGCGATCGGCAAGCTCGCGGACGCGATCTTCGCGGCATCCCGTGTCGATCGCGAGGACGCGCCGGCCAATTGGGCGAGCCACAACGCGGTGCTGCGCGAGCGCACCAACTGGCTCAACGGCCAGCGTTTCCGCGCGCTCCAATATTCCGGGCCGGGCACCGATCTCACGATCGGGCTTGCCGACGGCCATGAATGGGAAGGCGGCGCTTCGCTGGCGAAGAACGGCATCAGCTGCAACGCCAACATCCCGACCGAGGAGGTCTTCACGACGCCGCATTGCCGGCGCGTCTACGGCCATGTCGTGAGCTCGAAGCCGTTGTCCTACCAGGGCACGCTGATCGACAACATCGCGGTGCGCTTCGAGGACGGCAAGATCGTCGACGCAAAGGCCTCGCGTGGCGCCGAGGTGCTTAACAAGGTGCTCGACACCGACGAGGGCGCGCGGCGTCTCGGCGAAGTGGCGCTGGTGCCGCACTCCTCGCCGATCTCGCAGAGCGGGCTGTTGTTCTACAACACGCTGTTCGACGAGAACGCAGCCTCGCACATCGCGCTCGGCCAGTGCTATTCGAAGTGTTTCGTCAACGGCGCGCAGCTCACGCCGCAGCAGATCGCGGCGCAAGGCGGCAACCAGAGCCTGATCCATATCGACTGGATGATCGGCTCGGCCGAGACCGACATCGACGGCATCCTGGCCGACGGCAGCAAGGTCCCGGTGTTCCGCAAGGGCGAGTGGGCGAAGTAGCGCGTCTCGCGGCCCATCCTTGGAGACGCCCGCTTCGCGGGCTCCTCAGGATGAGGTCTGGTTTCGCGGCGAGCGAGATATTGGCCCCTCATGGTGAGGAGCGCCGCTCGCGGCGCGTCTTGGACCATTAGGCTCAGTCGCTACGCCGCCGCGTTGCGCAGCATCGGGTTCTTGTCGATGCTGAAGCGGTTGAACAGCGTCGTGAACGGGCTGCCGTCGGTGGCCCGTACGATGGCGTCGGACGCAGCCACCGCCTCGTAGAGCGCGCCGACCGGATCGCACGGCTCGGACAGATCGAGCGCCTCGCGGATTTCCTCCCGGGCCTCGTTGACCCCGTCCTCGTCGTCGAGGGTTGCCTCCAGCGCATCCGCCGCGCGCCGCATCTCCGAGAGGTCGCCGCCGGCGGAAAATTTGAGGATGTCCAGCCAGTAGGGGCGGGCAATGACGAGCTGGACGAATGCCTCGAAACTCTCCGCGATAATGCCCGCGCGGCCCTCCGATGACACGTAGAGCACATTCCGTGGCGGCAGCAGCACGAACGCGCCGCCGGCGCCGTCACTGCCGACCTGTCGGGGCTTTTCGACGCCGTCGATGGTGAACCAGAGCTCCTCGTCCGGCGCGAAGGAAATATCGAAACCGCCGAGCCGGGCGACGACCTCGCCTTTGGCTGCCAGAACCTCGGGGGTGAGGGACATCGGTGGAGCTCCTTCCTGGTCGCTTTCGCGCACTTTGTCGCACCCCGGAAAAGAAGGGTTCATGTGGGCGAATTCACAGGGAAATCGTGACGTTAACCGCTTCGCACCTGCAACTTGCGGCTGATTGTCAGGGCCTGCGTAAGAAAGAATTAAAAACCGGCTACTAGCGTTCCAGCATCTTTCGAAACAATCCGGGCCGAGACCCGGCCAACCATATTATATCCCCTGGGGAAGCAGATGTCGCGCGCATTGATTGAAATCGGTAGTTGCAATGTGGATCTCGAGCTGCGGCCGATCGAGCCGTCCTGGATCATCGAAGGCAACCCGGTGTCGCGCTCGCACATCCTGTCCACCAGCGCCGACGGCACCGCATCGACCATCATCTGGCACTGCACCGAAGGCCGCTTCAACTGGTACTACGATATCGACGAGACGATCATGATCATGGAAGGGTCGATCGTGCTCGAGAGCGACGGCATGCCGCCGAAGCGCTACGGCCCGGGCGACGTGATTTTCTTCCGCGACGGCGCGCATGCCAAATGGCATGTCGAGGGCCACGTCAAGAAGATCGCCTTCTGCCGCAAGACCAATCCCGTGATGATCGGCTTCCTGATCCGCGTCGTCAACAAGCTCAAGCGGATGTTCGTCCCCACCGGTGAGCGCCGCCCGGCCTCGCTGATGGGCGCCGGCTAGAGCTGACAATCAAGTTTCAAGGACGCTTCCCAGCGGCTACGACGGAAGAGGGGTCGGGACCAACATCCCGGCCCCTCTTCTCGTCATGACGGCAATTCGAGCCGGTAGAAATCCGTCGCGGTCTGCGAGAACAGCGCCGTCTTCTCGGCCTCGCTCAAGGGCGCCGCGATGCGCTTGAAGGCGTTGAAGATCACCTGGTAGCTGCACTGGCCCTTGTCCGGCGGGAAATTGCTCTCGAACATCGCGCGGCTTGGGCCGAACGCCTCGATGCAGGTCTCGACATAAGGCCGCCACGCCGCCGCAAGCTCCTCGGACGAAGGCGGCTTCGCGCGCAGATGGAAATCGTAGCCGAGCAGGCACATCGCCAGTCCGCCGAGCTTCACCACCACGTTCTCGCATTTGGCGATCTCGTGGATCGAGGCGCGCCATTGCGGAAACACTTCTTCGCGTTTCCCTGCAAAGCGGCCGACACCGGCCGGGCCACCGCAATGGTCGAGCACGATCCTGGTGTCGGGGAAAGCGCGGGCAAGCTCGGTCAGCTCGCCGATCTGCGGATGAAACAGCCAGGCGTCGAAGCTGAGATTGAGCGGCGCGAGACAGGCAAAGCCCTTGCGGAAGGTCGGGTCCTGCAGAAGTCCGTTCGGCCGGTTGGCATACATGCCGGCGACGACGGGATCCGGGTCCCAGGCCGAGGAATGCCGGATGCCGCGGAAGCGGCCATTGCCGGCCGCGATCTCGGCTTCAAGCACCGGCTTTGCGGCATCGCCAAGCAGCAGATTGGCGTGGCTGACGATGCCGGCGCAGATCGCGGCCTTGCCGTAGGCGCCGCTCGCACTCATCGCGGCAACACCGTTGGCGAACTCGACTTCACCGACCGGCCGGAGCGCCTCCGGCCCGTGCGCGCGATACATCGAGCGGCAGTCGACATAGACGGTGGCGACGATGTTGTGGCCGGAGGCGATATCGGACGCCATCTCCTCGATCAGATAGCGGTGCCCGCGATTCCAGAGGTGGTGATGGGGATCGACGATCGGCCGCAAGGGATCGATGATCTCCTCCTGATATTGCGCGAGCCAGTCCTCGCGCGGCTCGACGAATAGCCCGCTCGTGTTGGCAGGCAGACCGCTTGCAGCCATCGGCGTTCGCTCCCTTTATCTTTCTTGTGCCGGGAGCCTAGCACCCGATGTCTCCACGCGGCAGAGCGCGTTGCGCAACCGCACCCGTCGTCGCGAGCACAGCGGTGCTGTGGTTGGTGCGGCCACGCGGAAGGTGCGCTCCCTCTCCCGCTTGCGGGGGAGGGGCGGGGTGGGGGTGTCTCCACAGAGGGCTTCCCAGTGGGGAGAGAGCCCCCACCCGCGCCTTCGGCGCGACCTCCCCCGCAAGCGGGAGAGGTCGCAGCGAGTTCGCGGCCCGATCGATTCGATCAGGATCTATCTGACTCAACCCCTGCGCCGCTGCGCCCTCACGCCGACCACAAGCTGCCAATCGGCAGTAGCAGCCGGTTTGACCTCACCGAGCCAGTGGAAGGAATCCGCGGTGATCTCCGTAAAGCGCCAGCGCGTGAGATCGCCAGCCTCGGTCGTCCCTTCCTGCACGATATCTCCCCCTTGCGGACGCCCGATCTGCTGGCGGAACACACTGCGGCCAGGATCGAACCAGGAGATCCGCCAGGCGGAAATCTTGGGATCGTAGACCCGCAGTGTCGTACCGTACCAATTGCCGGCGATCGGAAAGGCCTGAGAGCCTGCGGGGCGGGGGATGATCCAGACGTCCTGGACGGCGCGGCCCTCCAGCACCCAGCCGAAATGGATCTCGCCGGGCGCGATGTGTTTGGTTCCGTCGAGGCCGTGGGGGGTGATCTCGGCGTCCCAATCGCCGACAAAGCGGCCGTAGAGCTGAAGTGCCGCCGCGTGTTCGGGGTTCGGACCGTCCGCGTGCAACAATCTTGCAAAGTCCGTCATGTCGATCTCCTGTCGTGAAGAGACCAGCACGAACGTGCCCTGGGAGACTTGGAGAAAATTGCGCGTCAGACCCCGTCGAGGATGATCACCGTCGGCGTCGCCGGCAGCGTATCCCTCGACATCCGGAACGAGCGGTCGCTGCGGCGGTCGATCTCGAATTGCTGGCCGATGCCGCGCATGAACTCGTCGAGCGGGGTCGCGAAGCGGTGCATCGGCAGCACCACGGAGGCGCGCAGGCGCTTGGTGATCTCGGCGACGCCGCCCAGCGACATGGTGTAGGTGCCGTCGATCGGCACCATGACGATGTCGAGCCGCCCGATCTGCGCGAAATGGCTGTCGTCGAGCTTGTGGTGGAGGTGGCCGAGATGGCCGATGCAGAGCCCGGCGACCTCGAAGATGAAGATCGAATTGCCGTCGCGGATCATGTCGGTGCCGGCATCGTCGCCGAAATAGCGGCGGATGTCGGTGGTGACGTTGCGCACGAAAGTGTCGCCGATGCGTTCCGAGACGATGGCCGGCTTGCCGTCCTCGCTCCAGCCGTGAAGCACATGGGGAATGCGTTTGTCCGGGAAGAGCGTGTAGTGGGTGCTGTGGGCCCGGTTCATGGTGGCGACGTCGGGCAGCCGTCCGACCTGGTAGGCGCCGCTATAGTCGGTGGCGATACGCAGGCCGCCGGGCGTGTCGATGTAATAGGTGGAGTGGCCGGCATAGGTGATCTGGACCTCGGCGGCGGCTGCCGCCTGCCGGAACGCCACCGGCATGACGCGGGGCGGGGCGCCCGCCATCGCCAGGCACTCGCTGCGTTGGGGCTGCTGGGCGAGGGCAGGCGAGAGGAAAGAGCCGAACAGCGCCAGAGCCGCCGAAACTATTCGCCACATGCATCCGTCCCCGATGACTTCAGGGGGAAAGTCTAGCGTGCAATGCAGCGCGTGGCCAATAGGGCGTGATCAGCAGCGCGTCAGTGTCGCACCTTCACGCCAGCCGCTCACTCGCGCCTCGGGCTGAACTTCCAGGTGATGGCCACGAGGCTCGCGGTGATCAGGCCGCTGATGAGGCCGGCCAGCGGCAGCGCCAGCAACAGCGCCGCGCTGGCGGCCCAGCCGATCGAGGAAAAGGCTTCGGCGAAGGTCGCGAGCCGCGACGAGGTCTGGCGGCGGCGGAAGTGGCTGCGCCGGGCCTGAACCCGGAACCAGAGCTGGATCGCGGTCGCGGAGGCCGCGCTGATGATGACGGCGCCGGCGCTGACCGCAGCCTGGTACGGCGATGCGACAGCGAGCGCGGCGATCAGCGGGCAGAAAATGGCCGCAATGGCGATCAGCACGACCTCGATCTTGGCGCGGATGACGCTGGAGGGCGTCAGCGGTGCGGTCGCGACCAGATCGGGCGCGTCCTCGCCCGAGATCGTCAGCCAGGCGAGGCCGCCGGCGAGCTGTCCCGCCGCCATGACGATGACGGGCGTGATCAGCGTCAGTGCGGCAGAACTGTCGGCAAAGCTGCGCCAGAGCAGCAGCGCCGGCGGCACCAGATAGAGCAGCTGCATCAGGGTCTGCGAGATCAGCCAGGGATCGCGCCAGAGCAGCGAGAATTCCTTGCGCCGCAGCGCCTGCTGTCGCGACCCGCCGCGGAACGGGCGTTCCTTGGCGCGCTTGCTGCCGGACTTGCCGTAAGCTGCCGCGTCGATCGCGGTGTCGGCAAAGCGGCCCGAGAAGATCGCCATGACGCTGCCGAGCAGCACGAGCCCGAGCGCCAGAAGCAGGAGCAGCGCCTCGCTGTCGCCCAGAGCGGCCCGCGCCGGCCACCACCAGATGCTGCCGACGTCGGGCGCGTAAGCGGCGAGGCTCCCCGAGGTCAGGATGGTGAAGCGCGACAGCGTGCCATAGGACATGATCGCCGCGACCTGGAGCGCGATCACGAAGCCCGCGCCGATGATCGCGGCGAGGATCTGGGCCACGAAGCGCGTGCGCGCCGGGCCGATCAGGCGGAACAGGACGATGGTGACCGCAATCGCGATCGCCGCGGCGGAGAGCCCAATCGCGATGACGACGCCGAATGCCGCGAGCCAGCGCGCGCCGCCGCCGAAGACCAGCACGTCGATGAAGGGCGTCGAGAACAGCAGCGCCATCACCGTGACCGTCAGTGCGATCGCGGCGATGCGCACCGAGAACAGATTGGCCAGCGTCGCGGGCGACGACATGATGAGGTCGAGATCGGCACGGGCGTAAAACACCCGCGTCACCGATTCGATCGCCTGCGACAGCATCAGCGTCCAGGCGAGGAAGATCGTCGCCGAGATCACGATCAGCGAGGATTTGTCGAGCGGCAGTTGCAGATCGGCGAAGCGGCCGATCACCGCCCAGGCCGGCACGTGCAGCAGCGCGGCGAAGACGAGCAGGCCGATCACGGCCGCGCGTGCCCGCCTGCGCCGGCCGCCGGTCATCATGGCGAACCATTCGCGCCAGGCGAGCCGCAACTCGTGGCGGGGG
>NZ_AKIY01000185.1 GCF_000282615.1 Bradyrhizobium sp. YR681
TCTGACTTACAAGGATGACGGTCAGAGATTTGAGCGGGCCGCTTCAACCCGCCCTTGCGGAAGTCTCACCCAATCCCATTCCACTTTAGGATCATCTCCATCGCCTCCGCAAAACCATCCTGCTCGTTGGTTGCGGTCACGTGTGTCGCCTGGTCCTTGACGCTGTCGGTGGCGTTGCCCATGGCGATCGAGGTGCCGCTGACGCGGAACATCGCGAGGTCGTTCTGCATGTCGCCGATGGTGGCGACGGCGTCGGTCGAAATGCCGAGGCGCCTGGCCATGGCCTGCACGAAGGTGCCCTTGTCGAAGCCGGGCGGGGTGATGTCGAGGTAATAGGTCTGCGAGCGAACTGCAGTAGCCTCAGCTCCGAGCGCCTCCTGCATCGCCTTTTCGCAAGCCTCGAGCCCGGCGGCATCGGCGCTGGCGCCGACGATCTTGCAGGCGCTCGCAAGATACGGCGAGAAATCCGTCACGATTGTCGGGGCGGAGCGGATCGTGTGCTGCTCATGCGCGACGTATTTGCCGCTGGGATTGTCGATCAGCCATTTGTCGGTGGTGAACAGCCAGATGTCGGCGCCGAATTCGCGCAGGATCTGCAAGGCACGTTCGGCCGCGCTTGCGGGAATGAGATGCTGCTCGACCGGGTTCATCTGGGGATCGACGATCGAGGAGCCGTTGAAGGGGCCGACCGGCAGCCACAGCGCCAGCGGCTCGATCAGGAAGCGCATGCCGATCGCGGGACGGCTGGAGGTGATGGTGAAGCCGATGCCGGCCTGGTGCAGCCGCTGCACCGCGCCCCGCGCGCGGTCCGTCAGCGTCTTGTCCTTGGTCAGCAGCGTGCCGTCGACATCGGAGACGACCAGCGAGATTTTCGTCATGGCAGGACCTCAGTGTTTCTCGGCCTTTAGCGTTTCGCCCCGCTCAGTTTCAATTGCCGCACCACGCCGTCCACGATCGCCTCGACGGATTCGTCGATCGAGACGGTGATGACGTGCTCGCCCGCTTCCGGCGGCTCCAGCGTGTCGAACTGGCTCTTCAGCAGCCCGGCCGGCATGAAGTGGCCCTTGCGCTGCGCGAGCCGTTCGGCGATCAGCTCCTTGGTGCCCCTCAGGAAGACGAAGCGGACATCGTCGCGGCCGCGCAAGAGCACGTCGCGATAGGTGTGCTTCAGCGCCGAGCAGGCGATGATGACGTGCTCCCCGCGTTCGCAGACCCGCGCGATCTCGTCGGCGATGGCGTTGAGCCAGGGCCAACGGTCCTCGTCGGTGAGGGGATGGCCGGCCCGCATCTTCTCGACATTGCTGGCGGGATGGAAGCTGTCGCCGTCCTCGAACCGCCAGCCGAGCCGCTGACCCAGCGCCTCCGCAACCGTGCTCTTGCCCGAACCAGACACGCCCATCACGATCAACGCACAAGGTGCTTCAACGCCGCCCACGTATTTCCTCCGGAAGCGCGGCCTGGTCGACCAGCCAGACGGTCTCACCATTCGAGCGCGCGCGTACAGCCGGCAAAGTCTCGCCATTGAGGAGGCGCGTCAAGATCGGCTGCTTGTCGTGCCCGGCTATCTCGAACAGCATTTCGTGGCAAGAGCCCAGAGCGGGCAGGGTGAGAGAGACACGCGGCACGAACGGCGCGACATTGGCCTTCGGCACGCCAACGACCCAGCGTTGGGTCTCCTCGATTTCAGGGTAGCCGGGAAACAGCGAGGCGGTGTGGCCGTCCGGTCCCGCGCCCATCAGGACCAGGTCGAACAGCGGCCGCGCCGGATCGAGGCTTTCTGCACCGTAGAAAGACTGAAGCTGGCGCGCATAGGCCTCGGCACTCGCCTCGGGGCTTTCAGCCGCCGTCGGGATCGGGTGAATATGCCCGGACGGCGCATTGCGGTCGAGAAAGGTCGCGCGCGCGACCGCCATGTTGTTGAGGGGATCGCTTTCGGGCACGAACCGCTCGTCGCCGATGAACCAGTGCACGCGATCCCACGGAATCCTGCCGCGCCAGGCGTCGCTTCCGAGCAGCTGATAGAGCTTCTTCGGGCTGGACCCGCCGGTGAGGCAGATTGCGATCCGCCCGGGGTTGGCCGCGATCCGCGCCATCACCCGCTCGGCGGCGGTTTGCGCCAGCGCCTCGGCATCGGCCGCAACGATCAGCTTCGGCTGGTCGGCCGCCGCCATCACGTGAACTTCCGCCAGCTTCGCCCGTCGCGCCGCAGCAGCTCGTCGGCGCATTTCGGGCCGTCGCTGCCGGCTTCATAGGTCTCGATGCCGTTGGTGCCTTCGCTCTTCCAGGCGTCCAGGAACGGCTGCACCGCCTGCCATCCGGCCTCGACGCCGTCGGCGCGCTGGAACAGGATGTTGTCGCCGATCATGCAGTCGTAGATCAGCGTCTCGTAGCCGGTCGAGGGATCGGCGCGGAAATAGTCGCCGTAGCGGAATTTCATCTCGACGCCGTCGATAGTGATGCTGGGCCCCGGGATCTTGGCGTTGAACTGCAGCTCGATGGTCTCGGTCGGCGCGATGCCGATGGTGAGGAAATTCTGCGACAGGCGGTCGATGTCCGTACCCGAGAACATCGACAGCGGCGCCTGCTTGAACTTGATCGCCACTTCCGTCCGCTTGTGGCCCAGCGCCTTGCCGGTGCGCAGGTAGAAGGGCACGCCGGCCCAGCGCCAATTGTCGATCATCAGCTTGAGCGCGACAAAGGTCTCGGTGGTGCTGCCGGGCTTGACGTCCTCGGTCTTGCGATAATCGATGATCTCGTCGTCGCCGATGCGGCCTGCCAGATATTGCGCCCGCACCGAATTCTTCAGCGCTTCGTCCCGGCTTGGCTGCTGGATCGCGTTGAGCACGTCGGCCTTCTCGGAGCGCACGGAGTGCGCGTCGAACCGCGCCGGCGGCTCCATCGCCACCAGCGACATCAGCTGGAACAGATGGTTCGGCACCATGTCGCGCAGCGCGCCGGTGGCGTCGTAGAAGCCGCCGCGATGGCCGACGCCGAGCTTCTCTTCCACCGTGATCTGGATGTGGTCGATATGGTTGCGATTCCAGATCGGCTCGAACATGCCGTTGGCAAAGCGCAGCACCAGGATGTTCTGCACCGTCTCCTTGCCGAGATAATGATCGATCCGGTAGATCTGGTGCTCCTCCATGATCTTCAACAGCTCGGCATTCAGCGCTCGCGCCGAGGCGAGGTCGGTGCCGAACGGCTTTTCGATCACGAGGCGCCGCCAGGCGCCGTTCTCCTTCATCATGCCGGTGCGGCCGAGCTCGCGCGCGGTCGGCGCGAACGCGGCGGGCGGGGTTGCCAGATAGAACAGCCGGTTGCCGCCGGTGTCCTGCGCGCATTCCAGTGAATCCAGATGCTCGCGCAGGCGGTCGAACGATGGCGGATCCTTCGGATCGGCCTCGACGAAGGTCACGCATTGCAGCAGCCTGGTGGCGATGTCGTCGTCCACGGGACGCGTCGCGTACTGGCGCAGGCCCTTCAGCAGGCTGTCGCGCAGCTCGTCGTCGGACTGGCTCTTGCGGGCCACGCCGACAACGCAGAATTTTTCCGGCAGCAGGTGCTCGGCGGCGAGATTGTAGAGCGAAGGCATCACCAGGCGGTGAGTGAGATCACCGGTGACACCAAAAATGACGAAGGCGCAATTTTCCGGCTTGCGCTTGGCTTGCGGGTCTTTTGTCACGAACGATTGGCCTTCGCGTTGTTGCTCTTATTTAGACTTCGAAGCATCCGGTTGCTTCGGCTCCTTGTGGCCGCCGAAACCCGCGCGCATCGCGGAGAGAATTTTTTCGGCGAAGGTGTGTTCCCGGCGGGAACGGAAACGTGTGTAGAGCGCTGCGGTCAAGACTTCGGCCGGCACGGCCTCGTCGATTGCCGCGTTCACGGTCCAGCGGCCTTCGCCGGAATCTTCCACGAAGCCGGAATATTCCGCCAGCGCCGGGCTGTCGGCGAGCGCAGTCGAGGTGAGGTCGAGCAGCCATGACGGGATCACCGAGCCGCGGCGCCACACCTCGGCGATGTCGGCAAGATCGAAATCGTAGCGATGATCGGCCGGCAGGGCGTCGATATTGGCGTTCTTGAGGATGTCGAACCCTTCGGCATAGGCCTGCATCAGGCCGTATTCGATGCCGTTGTGGATCATCTTGACGAAATGGCCGGCGCCGACGGGGCCGGCATGGATGTAGCCCTGCTCGATGCGGGGATCGCGGCCCTCGCGTCCCTCCGTGCGAGGAATCTCGCCCGTGCCGGGCGCGAGCGCGGCGAAGATCGGATCGAGCCGGTCGACCACCTGCTTCTCGCCGCCGATCATCATGCAATAGCCGCGGTCGAGGCCCCAGACGCCGCCGGAGGTGCCGACGTCGACATAGTGGATGCCGCGCGCTTTCAGCGCCTTGCCGCGGCGGACGTCGTCCTGCCAGAAGGTGTTGCCGCCGTCGATGATGACGTCGCCGTCCTGCATCACGCCCGCGATCGTGTCGATCGTCGCCTCGGTGATGCGTCCCGCAGGCAGCATCACCCAGGCCGTGCGCGGCCGCTCGAGCTTCGAGATGAATTCCTCGAGCGTCGCCGAGCCCACCGCGCCGTCGGCGGCAAGGCCGGCGACGGCCTTGGCGTCCTTGTCATAGACCACGGTCGAATGGCCGTGCCGCATCAGGCGGCGAACGATGTTGCCGCCCATCCGGCCGAGGCCGATCATGCCGAGTTGCATCTGAGAGATTCCCTTAATTCAGTGCGTCGTTGAGCGCCGCGTTGAGCGCGGCGAGACCCTTCTTGAGCGGCCCCTTCAGGTGCACCCGAAGCGCGCGCCGGCCGCGCTCGGTGAGCACGTCGAAATCGCCGCGCGCCTGCGCCGCCTTGATCACGCCAAAGCTCGCCTTCTGGCCCGGCACGGCCAGGTCCTTGGTGTCATCAGCCGTGATCTGGAGGAACACGCCGCTGTCCGGTCCACCCTTGTAGGCCTGCCCGGTCGAGTGCAGGAAGCGCGGGCCGAACTCGGCCGCTGTTGCCAGATGGCGTTTTTCGAGCACGGCCGTCCGCATGTCCTGAAGCGCCTCGATCGTGGCCTTGTCGCGCGCGATGTAGCCGAGCAGGGCAAAATAGTCGCCCCGCCGCGAGCGGGTGATATGTGCCCTCAGCCAGGAGGTGAGGTCCCCATTGGCTCCCATCGTGCGCAACGCGGCAGCGTTGCTGTCATCGGTGTAGAGGTCGACCTCCGCGGTGCTGACCACGGGCTCTTCGGCCGGCAGCGCGCCGGTCTTTTCGTACGCTGACGTGAGCTCGCGGGTCTTGATCTTGGCCGCTTCCACGTCCGGCTGGTCGAACGGGTTGATGCCGAGGACGCTGCCCGCAACCGCCGTCGCCATCTCGAAGCGGAAGAATTCCTGGCCGAGATGGTCGATCGATTTCATCACGATGCGCACGACGGGATGGCCGGCGGCCTCGATCGCGGCAAGCTTGGAGTCGTGGGCGGCGTCCGCCTCGCCTTCGGTGCGGATGTCGATGAAGAAGCGGTCATTGCCGTAGACCGAGGGATCGCCCAGCGGCTCGCCGGCGATCGGGATCAGGCCCTTGCCTTCCTTGCCGGTCGATTCCGCGATCAGCTGCTCGGCCCAGGCGCCGAAATCGGCGATCTTCTTCGACGACAGGATCGTCACCTTGTCGCGGCCTTGGAGCCCGGCGAGGCCCATGGCGAGGCCGAGCTGCACGCCGGGGTTCTCAGCCGGCGGCACGTCCGGTCCGCAGGAGCGGGCCATGGAGAGCGCATGCTTGATGAAGGTCTTGACGTCGATGCCCGCGGTGGCCGCCGGCACCAGGCCGAACGGCGAGAGCACCGAATAGCGGCCGCCAATGGTGGGCTCGCCGTGGAAGATGCGGGCGTAGCTGAGGCTCTTGGCCGCCTTCTCCAGCGACGAGCCGGGATCGGTCACCGCGATGAAGCGGAAACCGGTCTTGACCTTCGGCCCGAGAGCCTGCGCGACGCGCTCATGAAAATAGTCCTTCATCGCGTTCGGCTCGGTGGTGCCGCCGGATTTGCTGGACACGATGAACACGGTGTTGGCGATGTCGATCTTGGCTTCCATCGCCCGCACCTGCGCGGGATCGGTGGAGTCGAGCACATGCAGCTTGGGAAAGCCTGGCTTTTTGCCAAACGTCTCGGCCAGCACCTCCGGCCCGAGGCTCGATCCGCCCATGCCGAGCACGACGGCATCGGAGAATTTCTGGCCCTTCACGCGGCTCGCATAGTCCTCGTAGTCGGCAATGTCGGCCTTGGCGGCGCTGTCGAGCCAGCCGAGCCATTTGTTCTCGTCCGTGCCGGTCCAGACCGACTTGTCGCGCTGCCACAGCCTGCGGATTTTTGCCGATGCGCGCCATTCCTCGGTGCTCTTGGCCACGGCCTTGCCGAGGCCGTCGCCGAGCGAGAGAAGCTGGCGGTCGATTGCGGGCCCAAGCACGGTCGCGCGCTTGTGGGCGACCGCGCCGTAAAGCTTGTCGGCGGCATCCGCGAACTGCTTGACGCCGTCCTTGACCAGCTCCTCGGTGATGGCGTCGAGCGAGACGCCGGAGCGTTCCAGCTCTTCCAGCACGCGGGTGGCGTCCTCGACGTTTTCTTCCAGGCTGTCGCGCGGCTTGCCGTGGTCGCGGAATGCATCGAGCGTCGCCGGCGGCACGGTGTTGATGGTGTCGGGGCCGATCAGCTCCTCGACGTAGAGAACGTCGCTGTAATCCTTGTTCTTGGTGCCGGTCGAGGCCCACAGCATCCGCTGCGGCTTGGCGCCCTTGGCGGCAAGCTTGTCCCAGCGGGCACCCGAGAACAGGCGCTTGTAGTCCTGGTAGGCCACCTTGGCGTTGGCGATCGCGACCTTGCCCTTCAGCGCGGCGAGCCGCTCCTTTTCGGATGGATCGTTGGCCCGTGCGATCTTCTCGTCGAGCTGCTTGTCGACCACGCTGTCGATGCGGCTGACGAAGAAGCTCGCCACGCTCGCGACATGCGAGGGATCGCCGCCGCCTGCGACGTACTTTTCAAGACCCGCAAGATAGGCTTCCGCGACCTGGAGGTAGACGTCCCTGGAGAACAGCAGCGTGATGTTGATGCTGATGCCATCGCCGATCAGCGTCTCGATCGCCGGCAGGCCTTCCGGCGTCGCCGGCACCTTCACCATCAGATTCTTGCGGCCCACGTCCTTCCAGAGCCTCCGCGCCTCGGCGACCGTGCCTGATGTGTCCATGGCAAGGTAAGGCGAGACTTCCAGGCTGACATAGCCGTCGCCGCCCTTGAGCCGGTCATAGACCGGGCGGAGCACGTCGGCGGCGTTCTGGATGTCCTCGACCGCGACGGCCTCGAACAGGTCGGCGACGGTCCGGTCGCCGCGCTTCAGCGCCTTGCCGATCGGGGCGTCATATTCGTCGGAGCTGCCGATCGCCTTCTCGAAGATCGAGGGGTTGGAGGTGACGCCCTTGACGCCGTCGGTGTCGATCAGCCGCTTCAAATCGCCCTTGGCGATGAAGCCACGGGCCAGGAAGTCCAGCCAGACGGCTTGTCCGTGCTTTTCCAGTTCTTTGACGGGATTCATGATACTTATTTATCTCCAAGCCTACGGGCGAGGGGTTTCCGCGCCGGTCCTGACGCGCTATCCTCTAGCTAACATGCTCCCGGGAGGGAACCAATCAAGGGTATAGGCGTCATACCCTCCAGTGTAACTCCGTCGCGATCATGATGATCCCGGCGGCAGTACCCAAGTTGCGTAAAAAGTCGTTGGCCGGGGAGGTTCGGCCGAGGTCTGGTTGCGTAACGTCATCGTGGCTCGGTCGCGAATGGCCATGCTGGGGGAAAGCATGCACGCACATCCTGACGGCTTGACGCTCGCCGTCGCCGACCGACCGCAACCGGCCGCGCTGGCCGCATGCATCGACGCGTCCCACGATCTCGAAATCAGCCAATGCGCAACGCACCTGCGGCTGCTCGTCGCCGCGGGCTTCGCGATGACCCTGCTCAGCGCAACCCTCGCCTTCGACTGGTGGGACGGCCTCGGCGATTATGACACGACGGTCGGCTATGCCGGCGTCGCGCTGTTCGGCCTGATCACCAGCCGGATGATCTGGCTGCTGCCCGCCGAGCGGGGGCCGGTGCTGATCGTCACCCCCTATGGCATCCGCGATCTCCGCATCGGCAACGAATTTCTGCTGTGGGACTCGATTTCGGAGATTTCGGCTGAAGAATGCCGCGGGCACAAGGTGATCGTGCTGACGCCAACGCCGGCCTTGCAGCGGCAGCTCCGCTGTATCCGCGCCCAGATCCGGGCAAGGTCGCGCGGCGCGCAGGACGACCGCATCGTCATCAGGTCGGAAGGCCTGGCGACCGATTTTGATACATTGCTGCGTGCTTGCCGTGACTGTCATGCTGCGAGCAATCAACGCACCGCATTGCAGCAGGAAGATGAACGCGGCACGCGAGGCGGCACTCAAGGCTTCGCCGTACAAGCGTCATAAGATTGCCGCTCGCGGTTCTCTATGCTGCGGTGCCGGAGGGGCTCATCCCCGGTAACGCCCGGATGTTGCGACCGAGTGACATTTTCTGGAAATGAGCCAATATAGACAGAGATTCGCACAAATTACAGGCATGTGCCTGTTCGTAACTCAATGAGTGCCTACGTTGTGCGTTGCGTCGAGTCGACACCCGGGTGTCCAATGATCGTCATGTGCTCACGCTGATTCGAGAAGCGGCCTGAGGAACGGTCCAGTAACTGCTTTCGTTTCAGCTTGTAGCGGAACTCACGCGGAGAGGGATCATGTACAACGATTCTCTATTCAACGCTTTCGCTCGGTCGTTCGAGGCGAGAAGCCAGCACGACATGTCGATGGCGGAATATCTGGAATCGTGTCGAAGCGATCCCATGAAATACGCCAACGCGGCCGAACGACTGTTAGCAGCGATCGGTGAGCCCCAGACGATTGACACGGCCAAGGACCCACGCCTTGGCCGTATTTTTTTGAACCGCACCATCCGGACCTATCCGGCCTTCGCCGGCTTCTACGGCATGGAAGAAACCATCGAGCGCATCGTCGGCTTCTTCCGGCACGCGGCGCAGGGTCTCGAAGAGCGCAAGCAGATCCTCTACCTGCTCGGGCCGGTCGGCGGCGGCAAGTCATCGCTCGCCGAGCGGCTCAAGTCGCTGATGGAAGTGCACCCGATCTACGTGCTCAAGGCCGGCGATGAACTCTCGCCGGTGTTCGAGAGCCCGCTCAGCCTGTTCGATCCCGATCAGCTCGGCCCGATGCTGGAAGAGAAATACGGCATTCCGCGCCGGCGTCTCACCGGGTTGATGAGCCCGTGGTGCTACAAGCGGCTGGAGGCCTTCGGCGGCGACATTTCCCAGTTTCGTGTCGCAAAAATCCAGCCCTCGCGGCTGCGCCAGATCGGCATCGCCAAGACCGAGCCCGGCGACGAGAACAACCAGGACATCTCCTCGCTGGTCGGCAAGGTCGATATCCGCAAGCTCGAGACCTACGCGCAGAACGATCCCGACGCCTACAGCTATTCCGGCGGCCTCAACCGCGCCAACCAGGGCGTGCTCGAGTTCGTCGAGATGTTCAAGGCGCCGATCAAGATGCTGCACCCGTTGCTGACCGCGACGCAGGAAGGCAACTACATCGGCACCGAGAACATCGGTGCGATCCCCTTCACCGGCGTCATCCTCGCGCACTCCAACGAGGCCGAGTGGGCGAGCTTCAAGTCCAACAAGAACAACGAAGCCTTCATCGACCGCATCTGCGTGATCAAGGTGCCCTATTGCCTGCGGACCACGGAAGAGCAGAAGATCTACGAGAAGCTGATCCAGGGCTCCGAGCTCGCGGCCGCGCCATGCGCGCCCTCGACGCTGGAGACGCTGGCGCGGTTCTCGGTGATGTCGCGCCTGCGCAAGCACGAAAATTCCACGGTGTTCGCCAAGATGCGGGTTTACGACGGCGAGAGCCTGAAGGAATCCGATCCGAAGGCGCGCAGCGTCCAGGAATATCGCGATGCCGCCGGCGTCGACGAGGGCATGGACGGTGTCTCCACCCGCTTCGCCTTCAAGATCCTGGCTGCGACCTTCAACCATGATCCGCAGGAGGTTGCTGCCGACGCCGTGCATCTGATGTACGCGCTGGAGCAGTCGATCAAGCGCGAGCAGCTGCCCGAGGAAGTCGAGAAGCGCTACCTCGAATTCATCAAGGCGGATCTCGCGCCGCGCTATGCCGAGTTCATCGGCAACGAGATCCAGAAGGCTTATCTCGAGTCCTACTCGGATTACGGCCAGAACCTGTTCGACCGTTACGTCGATTATGCCGACGCCTGGATCGAGGACCAGGACTTCAAGGATTCCGATACCGGCCAGCTGCTGGATCGCGAGCTTTTGAACCAGGAACTGACGAAAATCGAGAAGCCGGCGGGCATCGCCAACCCCAAGGACTTCCGCAACGAGGTCGTCAAATTCTCGTTACGGTCGCGGGCGCAGAACGGCGGCAAGAATCCGACCTGGATCTCCTACGAGAAGATTCGCGACGTGATCGAAAAGCGGATATTCTCCCAGGTCGAGGACCTGCTTCCGGTCATCTCCTTCGGGTCGAAGAAGGACGGCGAGACGGAAAAGAAACACGGCGAGTTCGTCGCACGCATGGTGGAGCGCGGCTACACCGAGCGTCAGGTTCGCCGGCTCGTCGAATGGTACATGCGCGTGAAGCAGGCCGGTTGAGGCGGATGGAAAAGTGCCGATTCACATTATTGACAGGCGCCTGAATCCAGGCGGCAAGAGTCTCGAGAACCGCCAGCGGTTCTTGCGTCGGGCCAAATCCCTGGTGCAGGGCGCCGTCAAGAAGACCTCGCAGGAACGCGACATCAAGGACGTCCTGGAGGGTGGTGAGGTCACGATACCGCTCGACGGTATGCACGAGCCGCGTTTCCGCCGCGAAGGCGGAACGCGCGACATGGTGCTGCCCGGGAACAAGAAGTTCATCGAGGGCGACTACCTGCAGCGCTCCGGCCAGGGCAGTGCCAAGGATTCCGGTCCGGGCGAGGGCGACAGCGAGGACGCCTTCCGCTTCGTGCTCTCCCGTGACGAGTTCGTCGATCTCTTCCTCGACGATCTCGAACTGCCCGACCTCGCCAAGCGCAAGATCGCGCAGACCGAGAGCGAGGGCATCCAGCGTGCCGGCTACACGACGTCGGGTTCGCCCGCCAATATCTCGGTCGGCCGCACCGTGCGGCGCGCGCTGGCGCGCCGCATCGCGCTCAAGCGTCCCGGCAAGGACGAGATCGAGGAGCTGGAAGCGGCGATCGCCGCCTGCACCGACGAGGACGAGCGCCTGCTGCTGCTCGCCCAGCTCGACAAGCTGAAGGCGAAGGTCAAGCGGATTCCCTTCATCGATCCGCTCGACATCCGCTATCGCCGTTTCGAGACGGTGCCCAAGCCCGTCGCGCAAGCCGTGATGTTCTGCCTGATGGACGTGTCGGGCTCGATGTCCGAGCACATGAAGGATCTCGCCAAACGCTTCTACATGCTGCTCTACGTTTTCCTGAAGCGCCGCTACAAGCATGTCGAGATCGTCTTCATCCGCCACACCGACCGCGCCGAGGAGGTCGACGAGCAGACCTTCTTCTACGGCCCGGCCTCGGGCGGCACGCTGGTCTCCAGCGCGCTCCAGGCGATGCACGAGATCGTGCGCGAGCGCTTCAATCCGTCGGACTGGAACATCTACGCCGCCCAGGCCTCCGACGGCGACAATTCCTATTCCGACGGCGAGCTCACGGGCATGCTGCTGACCGACAGGATCTTGCCGGCCTGCCAGTTCTTTGCCTATCTCGAGGTCGGGGAATCCGGCGGCAGCGCCTTCGATCTCTCCGACTCCTCGCTCTGGACCCTCTATGAGCGCCTGCGCAACAGCGGCGCACCGCTCTCGATGCGCAAGGTCAGCGAGCGCAGCGAGATCTTTCCGGTGTTCCATGATCTGTTCCAGCGCCGCGACACTGCACAGGAGAAAGCCGCTCCATGACGGAAAGATTGTTCGAAGGCGCGGATTGGGATTTTCACACCTTGCAGCGCATCACCGATGCCTGCGAGGAGGTGGCAAAGAACGATCTCGGGCTCGACGTCTATCCGAACCAGATCGAGGTCATCACCGCCGAGCAGATGCTGGACGCCTACTCCTCGGTCGGCATGCCCTTGTTCTACAAGCACTGGTCGTTCGGCAAGCAGTTCGCCTATCACGAGGCGTCCTATCGCAAGGGCCTGATGGGCCTCGCCTATGAGATCGTGATCAACTCCTCGCCCTGCATCTCCTATCTGATGGAGGAGAACACGGCGACGATGCAGACGCTGGTGATCGCGCACGCCGCTTTCGGCCACAACCATTTCTTCAAGAACAACTATCTGTTCAAGCAGTGGACCGACGCCGATGGTATCCTGGATTATCTCGATTTCGCCAAGAACTACGTCATGCAGTGCGAGGAGCGCTACGGCCGCGTCGAGGTCGAGCGCACGCTGGACGCCGCGCACGCATTGATGTCGCACGGCATCGACCGCTATCCCGGCAAGAAGAAGCTGGATTTGCGCGAGGAAGAGAAGCGTGCCGGCCGTCGTCGCCAGCACGAAGAGGAAGTCTTCAACGATCTCTGGCGCACCGTGCCCAAGGGAGCCTCGAAGACCCGGTCGGCGATCTCGCTCGAGCGCCGCCGCAAGCTGCTCGGCCTGCCTCAGGAAAACCTGCTCTATTTCCTGGAGAAGAGCGCGCCGCGGCTGGCGCCCTGGCAGCGCGAACTGCTGCGCATCGTCCGCCACATCGCGCAATATTTCTATCCGCAGAGCCAGACCAAGGTGATGAACGAGGGGACGGCGACCTACGTCCACTATCGCATCATGACCAAGCTGCATCAGCAGGGCCGCATCACCGACGGCAATTTCCTCGAATTCCTGGGGTCGCACACCAACGTGGTGTTCCAGCCCGAATTCGACGATCCGCGCTTCTCCGGCTTCAATCCCTACGCGCTCGGCTTCGCCATGATGCAGGACATCGAGCGCATCGTCACCAGTCCGGAAGACGAGGACCGCGAATGGTTCCCCGACATCGCCGGCAAGAACGACGTCATGGGCGTGCTCCGCGACGTCTGGGCCAATTACCGCGACGAGAGCTTCATCGCGCAGTTCCTGAGCCCGAAGCTGATGCGGCAACTCCGCATGTTCCATCTGCACGACGATCCCGAGGAGCGTGCCGGCATCCGCGTCGATGCCATCCACGACGAGCGCGGCTTCCGCCGCGTGCGGCGCGAACTGGCGCGGCAGCACGATGTGGGCTACATCGACGCCAATATCGAGGTGGTCGACGTCGACCTCTCCGGCGACCGCCGGCTGATCCTGCACCACCACGTCATCAAGGGCTCGCAGCTCAACGAGACCGATGCCAAGCGCGTGCTCCAGCACCTGGCCGATCTCTGGACCTACGACGTCTCGCTGATCGAGGTCGACGCCAGCGACAAGGTCTTGCGCGAATATGTCGTGAGCCCGCGCCCGATCCCGGCGGCGGCCTGAGGCGGCGGTTACACGGAGCAATACGGCGCGATGCTCGTTGATGTGCCCTCGCCCCTTGCGGGAGAGGGCAGCGACGCCGGTAGACACAAGCTCACGGGGGTGAGGGGTATCTTTCCGTACTTTCCCGTGTCGACAGAGACCCCTCATCCGGCGCTTCGCGCCACCTTCTCCCGCAAGGGGAGAAGGAAGAGGCTCGTGGCTGCACGGCGGCTGTTCTATGCAGAGCGCTTCGTCGGCTTCTTCTTCAACCCGTTCAGCTCCACGGCCGCGCGGATCAACGCCTTCAGTGCCTTCTCGTTGATCTCCTCGCCTTCGCGAATGTCGATCGCGCGGCGCACGTTTCCGTCGAGGCTCGCGTTGAACAGGCCGGCGGGATCTTCCAGCGCCGCACCCCTGGCGAAGGTCATCTTCACGACGGCCTTGTAGGTCTCGCCGGTGCAGATGATGCCGTCGTGCTCCCAGACCGGGACGCCGCGCCATTTCCACTCTTCGACGACGTCGGGGTCGGCGTCCTTGATGAGGCTGCGAATCCGCCCCAGCATCTCACCGCGCCAGTCGCCGAGCTCCTTGATCCTGCCGTCGATCATTTTGGAGGGTGAAGCGCCATCCGTCTTCGTCGCGCTGTTCTTTTTCGTGGTAACGGCCTTCTTCATGATCACGCCTCTTGCCGCGCGCCGTCGCGTCGGCCGAGATAAGGCAGCGCGAACAAATAGAGTCCCGTCGCGAGCAGCGGGATCAGCGGGACCAGCGCCAGGAAGCCGATCCAGATGGCCTGGAGCTGCATGGTCATGGCGACGATGTTGGCGATGACGGCAAGCGTGAAAGCGATCGACAGCCAGCGATGAATCTGCCGGATCCACATGTTCGAGCTCATTGGGACCTCCTCTGAAAATGATGGATGGACGTCGGGCGGGCTAGTCGGCCCGCGCCAGCACCTCGTCCAGTTTCGCAAGAAACTGCTTCCAGCCCGCATGCGCGCCGCCGTAAGCCTGCTTCTGTGTCGGGCTGAAGCCCGCCTGCTCGACGCGCAAATGCGTGCCAGCATTCGTCGGCGTCAGCGTGAAGGTGACGACGCTTTTGAGATCGAACGCCGCGTCCTCATGCGAGAAATTCCAGGTGTAGGCGAGCGTCTTTTGCGGCTCGAGGGTCAGCACCTCGCAATCCAGCACGCCGCCCCATTCGCCGCGCAGATTGAAGCGATGGCCGACCGACGGCTTGAAATCGTTCTTCATCAGCCATTCCTCGATCAGATGCGGCTGCGTCAGCGCGCGCCAGATCCGCTCCGCCGGAAAGGCAAATTCACGCTCGATCACCACGGAGCGGGTTTCGGTCGCAGCTTCTGTCATTGGTCCATCCTCTTCAGGAGATCGTCGAGTGCATCGAGCCGGTTTTGCCAGAACGAGGCCATCTGGCTGGTCCAGTCGATCAGCGGATTGAGCGCGCCGGGTTGCGCGCTGTAATGGGTCTGGCGTCCCTCGTGCCGGTCGCGCACGAGGCCCGCCTGCTTCAATGCGCCCAGATGTTTCGAGACCGCCGGCTGGGACACGCCGGACCGCACCGTCAGTGCCCCGACCGTCTGCTCGCCCTCGCGGCACAAACGTTCGAAGATCGCCCGCCGGGTGGGATCGGCGAGCGTTCGAAACAGCAGATCGTGGGCGGCGGACATGGGCAATCCATAACCAGTAAGTTATGGATTGATTCATAACCATGGAGTTATGGGTTAGTCAAGCGCGAAGGAAGGATGTGACATTGTCCCGCAACTCTCTCCACCGTCATTGCGAGGAGCCCTTGCGACGAAGCAATCCAGACTGCCGCCGTCGAGGCAGTCTGGATTGCTTCGCTTCGCTCGTAATGACGGAGAATGAGGCGCCGCCTTACGCAAGCCTTACGGCCGCAAATACAGATACCCTTGCGACTGCAGCTCGGCCAAACGGACCACGCCGCCCTTTTCCGCGCTGACGAAGCCCGGCAAGAGATCCGTCAGGGTGACGTTCTGCGCCTTCATGGTGTTGCCGCAGGCGGCGAGCTCGACGCCGTCCTTGGAGAAATCGCCGACCCGCTTGCTGATATCGGGGTTGGCCTGTGCCCAGTGAAACGCCTTCAGCGCCGGCCCGTGAATCACCAGCGCGATCGTGACGTGGTCGGGCCCGCCGACGCCGTCGATGTGGTTCTGGATATTGCCGAGCACGAAATTGACCTTTTCGGCGTCGCTCAGGTGGTAGACGACCTTGAGCTTGGTCGAGGCAGGAGCTTCCGTCGCAGCCCTTGCGCTGGAGGCACCAAGCGTTCCGCCCAAAGCCGTAACGGCACTCCACAACATGTTCCGGCGGTTCATGGCGACCTCCCTGGGAGCATGATCCGGAAAAGGTTTTCCGGCAGGATCATGCAGAAGCAACAAGCCTTTGCCGGACACATATCACTTGTGGCGGAGCGCGGCGAGTTCCTCGCGGTCGGTCACAAGCGCAGCGCACTCATTGGTGTCGGTCCGGTCAAGCCGGAAAATCCCGTCGTCGCTGCCCGCGACCAGGGATTCCTCGTCCTCGCTATCCGGCTTGTCGTTGCGCCAGACCCTGACCCGGCCGAGCCGCATGATGGCCGACTTGTCGTCCTTCGCCAGCGCCACGCCGATGCTGCCGCCTTCGCAGTCGACGCCGCAGCCGAGGCGGATCTCGTTGCCGTCTTTCGCGAACACCACGTGGTTACACGAGCCGGCGGAGCGGAAATCGCCGGCGCGCTGGCGATATCTGAAACCGAGCCGGAATGAATTGTGGAGCTGCTTGTCTTCCTTGTCGAATTCCGCGGAGATCAGCAGCTTCATCGAAGCGACCTTCTGCTTCGGATGACGGGCCAGATGGCTGGCGTCGTAGCGGCGGACGAAGCAGGCATAGGCCTTGTCGCCGGGCGTGCCCGCATACATGCGCGCGTTGAAGGCGTCGGCCTCGGCCTTGGTGGCTTCGCGGATGTCGTCCGCCTCTTCGGCGCGGGCAGCGCCGATGGACGTCGCAAGGACCAGCGGAAGGACAAGGGCAAGCTTCATGAGCGCACCGCACCGTGTGAACCGTCGTCCACCCAAAACGGGCAGGCGAGCCGACTGGCGGTTAGTCGCAGGCGGCGAGCGGCGCGTTCAAGCGCTCCTGGTCGCACGCCTTGCGGGCAGCCTCGCGCAAGGTTCCAGCCTTAATGGTTCAGAAGGAGGGGCATTGGTAAACCCCTGGTTGTTGCGGATGGCTGGTGGCGCTCGAAATGTCAGAAAGTCACAACTTGCCCAACCTTGCGATCGGCTACTCCCTGCCACGGCTGTTTACGCTGCTGGGGGCCGGCCTGGTGCTGACGCTGCTCTGTGCCGCGCTCGCATTCAACTGGCACTACGTCAAGGACATCACCACGTTCCAGATCGCGCTCTGTTATTTCGGCGTGGTGTTCTTCGGCCTCGCCACCTGCAAGACGATCTGGACACTGATCTCCGCCAGGGAGCCGGTCGTCTTCATCACCCGTGTCGGCATTCGCGACATCAGGATCGCCGATGACACCATTTCCTGGAGATCGGTGCGGGACATGTCGATCTGGCGCTATCGCAGCCAGAAAGTCGTGGTGCTCCGGCTCGATCCTCTGCTCGCCGAGCGGTTCGACGGCGGCTTTCTGAAGCGCCTGCTGACGCTGCTGAACCAGCCGATCGGCGCGGACGGCGTACTTGTCAATGCGGGTGGCCTGACCATGGACGGCGACAAGTTGTTCCACAGCTGCAAGGAATATTGGTCGGCCGGCCGATTGGCCCATTCGGGCCGCGCCGCAGCCGAGCCCGAACCGGTCCATTAGAACGCGATCTGCTTAGTTGAACCGTTACAGTGCCGTAGGGTCGGCAAAGGCGCGCTTGCGCCGTGCCCACGCGTTCTATCCGACATGACCAAATGCGTGAGCACGCTTCCGCCTTCGCTCTTCGAGCTACGGCGGACAAGTCGCTTTGCCCACGCTACGGATGCGTCACCGCAGACTGGCGTTGAACTTGTCCAGCGCCGCAGAGCCCGGGCACAGCGTGTCCGCCTCCAGCGTGTTCAGCGGCGTCTGGACCGTGTTGAGATGGCTGTGCAGGTCTTCCGCGTCGGGATCGACATAGAGCAGGCCGGTGACGATCTGCCCCTTGGCGGCGTGCTTCGCGAGGAAGGTCTGTGCGCCCAGCCGGTCATGCGGATCGTAGTCGGCGTCGATCTTGCGCAGGGCGATCCTGCTGCCGTCATGCTGCTCGACCACCTGCACCGTGCCCGGTGCGTAGTCCACCGCAATGGGATCGCGGCCGACCAGCACGTCGAGCCGGTTTACCGCGTCATTGTGCTCGCGGACATAGTCAAAACTCTTGGTCGAGCCGGCGTGGTTGTTGAAGGCGATGCAGGGGCTGATGACGTCGATGAAGGACGCGCCCTTGTGGCCGATCGCGGCGGCGATCAGCGGCACCAGCTGGGTCTTGTCGCCGGAGAACGAGCGCGCGACGAAGGTGGCCCCTAACTGGAGCGCGATCGCGACGAGGTCGATGGCGTTGTCGGTGTTGGTGACGCCCTTCTTGCTCTTCGAGCCGCGGTCGGCGGTGGCCGAGAACTGACCCTTGGTCAGGCCGTAGACGCCGTTGTTCTCGACGATGTAGGTCATGTTGACGCCGCGCCGGATCGAATGCGCGAACTGGCCGAAGCCGATCGAGGCGGAATCGCCGTCGCCGGAAACGCCGAGATAGATCAGCTCGCGGTTGGCGAGATTGGCACCCGTCAGAACGCTGGGCATGCGGCCGTGCACGGAGTTGAAGCCGTGCGAATTGCCGAGGAAGTAGTCCGGCGTCTTGGACGAGCAGCCGATGCCGGAGATTTTTGCGACCCGGTGCGGCTCGATCGAGAGCTCGTAGCAGGCCTCGATGATCGACGCCGTGATCGAGTCATGGCCGCAGCCGGCGCACAGCGTCGAGATCTTGCCTTCGTAGTCGCGATGGGTGTAGCCGAGCTCGTTCTTCTTCAGGCCCGGATGATGGAATTTCGGCTTTGCGATGTAGGTCATGACACGGCCTTGCGGAGCGGGGTCACCTTGAGGTGATCCTGGTGGTCGCCAATGGCTTTTGCGATATACCGGGCGGTGATCGGGGTGCCGTCATAGTGCGTGATCGGCACGAGACGGACCGGATCGATGCCGTTCTCGTTGACGATGAGCTGACGCAGCTGGCTGTCGCGGTTCTGCTCGACCACGTAGACGAAGTCATGCTCGGCGAGGAAACTCGCCACGCTCGAATGGAACGGGAAGGCGCGGATGCGCAGGCGATCGAGCTGATGCCCGCGCGACTCCAAAAGGCCGATCGCCTCGTCCATCGCCGGCGAGGTCGAGCCGAAATAGATCACGCCATATTTGGTCGGCCGCTCTGCATTGGCCTGCAGCGGCCGCGGCACCAGGTCCTGCGCCGTCTCGAACTTGCGCACCAGGCGCTGCATGTTGTCGGCATAGACCGAGCCTTCCTCGGAATAGCGCGCATAGCGATCACGCGAGGTGCCGCGGGTGAAGTAGGAGCCCTTGGTCGGATGCGTGCCGGGATAGGTGCGGTAGGGGATGCCGTCGCCGTCGACGTCGAGATAGCGGCCGAAGTCGCGGCCTTCCTCGAGCATCTCCGCGGTCATCACCTTGCCGCGGTCATACTGTTTCGCGTCGTCCCATTTCAGCGGACGGCAGAGCCGGTGGTTCATGCCGATGTCGAGGTCGAGCATCAGGAAGATCGTGGTCTGGAGCCGCTCGGCGAGATCGAAGGCGGCGGCCGCGAACTCGAACGCCTCGGCCGGGTCTTCCGGGAACAGCAGCACATGCTTGGTGTCGCCGTGCGAGGCATAGGCGCAGGCGATGATGTCGCATTGCTGGGTGCGGGTCGGCATGCCCGTGGAGGGGCCGGCGCGCTGGATGTTCATGATCACGGCCGGGATCTCGGCAAAGTATGAGAGGCCGATGAATTCGGTCATCAAGGAGATGCCGGGGCCTGAGGTCGCTGTGAAGGCGCGGGCGCCGTTCCAGGAGGCGCCGATGACGATGCCGATCGAGGCCAGCTCGTCCTCGCCCTGCACGATGGCGTATTTCGCCTTGCCCGTTTCAGGCTCGTGCCGATACTTCTTGCAGTGGGCCGTGAAGGCCTCCGCCACCGACGAGGACGGCGTGATCGGATACCAGGCGCAGACGGTGGCGCCGCCATAGACGGCGCCGAGCGCGGCGGCGCTGTTGCCCTCGATGAAGATGCGGTCGCCGACCTTGTCGGACTTCCTGATGCGCAAGCCCAGCGGGCATTTCAAATTCTGCAAGGCCCAGTCGCGGCCGAGATGCAACGCGTGGACGTTGGAGGACAGCAGCTTCTCCTTGCCCTTGTACTGCTCGCCGATCAGCTGCTCGATCAGCTTCGGGTCCATGTCGAGCAGCGCGCTGAGCGCGCCGAGATAGATGATGTTCTTGAACAGCTGGCGCTGGCGCGGGTCGGTGTAGGTCGAGTTGGTGATCGCGGTCAGCGGCACGCCGATCACGGTGATGTCGTCGCGGAATTTGGTCGACGGCATCGGCTTGGTGGAATCGTAGAACAGATAGCCGCCGGGCTCGATGCCGGCGACGTCCTTGTCCCAGGTCTGCGGGTTCATCGCCACCATCATGTCGACGCCGCCGCGGGCGCCGAGATGGCCGTCTTCCGTCACCCGCACCTCGTACCAGGTCGGCAGGCCCTGGATGTTGGAGGGGAAGATGTTGCGTGGAGACACCGGCACGCCATGGCGCAGGATCGCACGCGCGAACATCTCGTTGGCGCTGGCCGAGCCCGAGCCGTTGACGTTGGCGAAGCGGACGACGAAGTCGTTTACGCTGCTGATCGGCTTTTTGTCGGACATGTCGAACCCGCTTGAGTCATTTCGATCAGATATTTCTGCATGTCCCAGGCTCCGGTGGGACAACGCTCGGCGCACAGCCCGCAATGCAGGCAGACGTCCTCGTCCTTCACCATCACGCGCCCGGTCTTCAGATCGGAGGAGACGTAGAGATCCTGGTCGGGATGCAGCGACGGCGCCTTCAGGCGTTGGCGCAGATCGGCTTCCTCGCCATTCTCGGTGAAAGTGATGCAATCCATCGGACAGATGTCGACGCAGGCATCGCATTCGATGCAGAGCGAGGTCGAGAACACCGTCTGCACGTCGCAGTTCAGGCAGCGATGGGCCTCGCCGAGCGCGAGCTTGACGTCGTAGCCGAGCTCGACCTCGGTGCGGATGTCCTTCAGCGCGATCACCTTGTCGCGATGCGGCACCTTGAAGCGCTTGTCGTTGGAGATGTCGTTGTCATAGCTCCATTCGTGGATGCCCATCTTCTGCGAGGAGACATGCACCTCCGGGAGAGGGCGTTCGGTGATGTCTTCGCCCGACAGCATCTTGTGGATCGACAGCGCGGCGTCGTGGCCCTGCGCCACCGCCCAGATGATGTTCTTCGGGCCGAACGCGGCATCGCCGCCGAAGAACACCTTTGGATTGGTCGAGACGAAGGTCTTCGGATCGACCTTGGGCATGTGCCATTTGTCGAACTCGATGCCGCAGTCCTGCTCGATCCAGGGGAAGGCGTTCTCCTGGCCGACCGCGACCAGCACGTCGTCGCAGGGAATGGTCTGATCGGGGTCGCCCGAGGGAACCAGGTTGCGGCGGCCTTTGGCGTCGAGTTCGGCTTTGACATGCTGGAAGGTGACGCCGATGAGCTTGCCGGCAACATGCTTGAATTCAATCGGCACCATGTAGTTGAGGATCGGAATATCCTCGTGGATCGCGTCCTCCTTCTCCCAGGGCGAAGCCTTCATCTCCTCGAAGCCGGAGCGGACGACCACGGTGACTTTCTCGCCGCCGAGGCGGCGCGCGGTACGGCAGCAATCCATCGCGGTGTTGCCGCCGCCGAGCACGATCACGCGCTTGCCGATCTTGTCGGTGTGGCCGAACGACACGTTGGCGAGCCATTCGATGCCGATATGGATGTTGGCAGCTGCTTCCTTGCGGCCGGGAATGTCGAGCTCGCGGCCGCGCGGCGCGCCGGAGCCGACGAAGATGGCATCATATTTCTCGGCGAGCAGCGCCTTCATGCTGTCGATGCGGTGGCCGCCCTTGAAGTCGACGCCGAGATTGAGAATGTAGCCGGTCTCCTCGTCGATGACCGAATTGGGCAGGCGGAATTTCGGGATCTGCGAGCGCATCATGCCGCCGGCTTCGGGATCGCCGTCGAACACGGTGCAGTGATAGCCGAGCGGCGCGAGATCGCGCGCCACCGTCAGCGAGGCGGGACCACCGCCGACGAACGCAACGCGCTTGCCGTTTTTCGCGGAAGGGCGCGGCAGGCGCTGCGTGATGTCGTCCTTGAAGTCGGCGGCAACGCGCTTGAGGCGGCAGATCGCCACGGGCGTCTCCTCGACGCGTCCGCGTCGGCACGCCGGCTCGCATGGACGATCGCAGGTGCGTCCCAGAATTCCGGGAAACACATTCGATTTCCAATTGATCATGTAGGCGTCGCTGTAGCGGCCTTGTGCGATCAGTCGGATATATTCGGGAACCGGAGTGTGCGCAGGACAGGCCCATTGGCAATCGACCACTTTGTGAAAGTAGTCGGGGGCCGCGATATTGGTCGGTTTCATTCCTACCCTCGTCCGCGCAGGCTCAAAGACCCGGCGGCCTTTTCTTTGAGCTTGTCGACGCTTAACGCGCGGCGATCTGGTTTCTGAATGACGTCATTGGGTTAGCTTATTAGAACCGTTCCGAAGTACAACGGCAAATTTTCGAGATCACCGCCTTTCATGGGAGCTGCGCGCGCACAGCATTAACGCCCGCACGCAGTGATGTGGCGGTGCAATATGTTGCGCTGCGCTCCATCCCAGTCATTGCGAGGAGCTCTTGCGACGAAGCAATCCAGTCTGCATCCGCAGAGAGATTCTGGATTGCTTCGCTGCGCTCGCAATGACGGCGTGGCGGGCAGCGCAGCAATCCTCCACGTCAGTCGTTCGCGATGTCGCTCTTGGCGAGATCCCACATCAGGCTGTAGGTGCCGACGGAGACGGGAAGCGGGAAGGGTGATGCAGCAGGTCCCGTGAAGCGTTCGGCGATGACGGCCGAGACCGCGCCGACCTGCGTGCCGTCGATCAGCACGAACCAGTCGCGCGCGCCTTCGTTGCGCACCGCCGGAATGTCGGCCGTCGCACCCGACAATTCCGGCTCGCTCTCGAGCAGATGCATCGAGATGATGCCCTCGCGCGCTCCAGGCGCCAGCTTTTCTTGCAGTGCATCACGCCAAGCGCCGGCGTTGTCGGCTGTGGGGCGCAGCCGCACCAGGCCGAGCGCAGCGCCACGGCCGGTGCCCTTGCTGATGGTGATGCGCGCGACCACGCGCAGCATGTTCTTGAAATGCGCCATGGTCCGCCGTGACCACTCGGTCTGGTTGGCGAGGGCCTTGCGGTAAGGCGGACTGTCGAGCACGTCGAGCGTCTCGGTCGAATACAGCGAGAGATATTTGGGGTTGGCGGCATGCGCGACATAGCGCCGCGCCTCCAGAAATCCCTCGATCGCGACACGCTCTTCCAGATGCTCGCGGTCGTACCAGCGGTTGAATTCGGGCTCGATCGCAGCGTCGATGTTCATCGACGTCAGCAGCATGCCCTTTCCGGCGAGCGGCATTTTCTTGTTGTCCTTTTTGCGCCTTAACGCGCGGCCTTCGACGCGAGATCCGCGATCGACTTCATGACCGCATCCCGCACGCCGGCATCATAGAGCGAATGTCCGGCTTCTTCCACGATCCTGACCTCGGAACCCGGCCAAACTTTCGCGAGCGCATGAGATGTTTCGGGCGGGCACAGCAAATCGTAGCGGCCCTGCACGATGATGCCGGGGATGCCGGCGAGCATGCCCGCATTCTGCATCAACTCGTTTGCGCTCATGAAGCTGTCGTTGACGAAATAATGCGCCTCCATGAACGGCGTCGCCGGCAGGGTGCGCCAGACGTTGAGCGAGGCCAGATCGATCCGCATCCTGGCCGGCTTGTGCTCCGACAAGGCGCGCTCGGTGTCGTGCCACGCCCGCGCGGCGGGACCGTGCACGGACGGATCGGCATCGAGGATGCGGCGATAATAGGCTTCCACCGGCAGCGCGCGCTCCTCGGGCGTCAGCACGCTGAGAAAATCCTCGTAGAGCGCGGGATAGAATTGCGACAGGCGCGATGTGAAAGCCGTCTCGACCTCCGCCCGCGTGCCCAGAAAGGTTGCACGCAGCGCGATGCCGGACACGCGCTCGGGATGGCTCTGCGCATAAGCCAGCGCCAGCGTCGCACCCCAGGAGCCGCCGACCACCATCCAGCGCTCGAGGCCGAATTTTTCGCGGATCTTCTCCATGTCCGCGATCAGATGCGCCGTGGTGTTGTGCTCGCGCGATCCCTTGGGCCGGCTGCGGCCGCAGCCGCGCTGGTCGAACAGCACGGCATGCAGACGCTCGGGATCGAACAGCCGACGATGGTCGGGCTGGCAGCCGCTGCCGGGCCCGCCATGCAGGTAGATCGCAGGGATGCCGTCGGCGCGGCCGACGCTCTCGACATAGAGCTCATGGCCGTCGCCGACATCCAGCATGTCGGAGGTCAGCGGTGCAAAGGGATCGGCACGTTTGGCGGCTGTGCCTGCGTCGGCGTCAGGCATCATTCCCGGATTCCAGAGTGCCGCCGGCAAAGTTGCGGTAGAGGAAGCGGTTGGTCTCGCCCTCGGCCTCGCGCTCGGCCTGCTTGAAGATGGTCTCGTGCAGCGGCGACAGCGCGCAGGCCGGATCGGTGTTGGCGGCATCGCCCGTCAACGCGAAGGCCTGGCAGCGGCAGGCGCC
>NZ_AKIY01000186.1 GCF_000282615.1 Bradyrhizobium sp. YR681
CCTCGCCGCCATAGCGGCTGGCGAGGTCGAGCGGGCGCACGGCATGGCGGCTGACGACATTGGCGACCGCGCGCAGGCATTCGTCGCCGGTCTGGTGGCCGTGGCGGTCGTTGAACAGCTTGAAATGATCGACGTCGACGAACAGCAGCGCCATCGGCTTCTGCGTGCGCTGGGCGCGGGCCCATTCGCTCATCAGCATCTGGTCGAAGGAGCGGCGGTTCGACAGGCCGGTCAGCCCGTCCTTGGTGGCGAGCTCCTTCAGCGCCGTCTCGGCGCGCTTCTGGTCGGTGAGGTCGCGCAGCGTCTCGACCACGGCGATCAGATGTCCGGCCTCGTCGTGGATCGGGCCGGCGTCGATGGCGAGATAAAGCTGGCTGCCGAGCTTCGGCATCACGCACCAGTTCTCCGCGGAAAAGCCGAGCCCGTTATGGCCGCGCGCGGCATATTCCGAATAGAATTCCGGCAACTGCTCGGGGCGGTCGAGCGCGACCAGGTCGGCAAGGCACGGGCGCCTGGTCTCGTAGAAGGCCTGCCAGTGTCGTGTCGTGCCGATCACCTCGGAGGCGGCGACGCCGGTCAGGCGCTCGCAGGCCCTGTTCCAGATCACGACGCGGCGCTTGGGGTCGATCACGAAGGTCGGCACCACCAGATGCTGCATCAGCCGCACCGCATAGGAGTCGGCCACGTCGATGGTCTTGGCGGGGGCCTTGCCTGGCTTCGCCATCTCAGGCCACCGCCGCCACGGGCACGGCGTCTCCCGGACCGAACAGCTTGCGGACCTCGGCCGCCGGCTTCGGCTTGCTGAACAGATAGCCCTGCATCTCCGTGCAACCGAGCGCGCGCAGCATCTCGCGCTGGGCTTCGGTCTCGACGCCTTCGGCAACCGTGGTCATGTGGCTCGCGGCGGCGATGTTCACCACCGCCTGCACGATGACGGGCGCGCCGCTCGCTTCCGTCATGTCGGCGACGAAGCAGCGGTCGATCTTGATCTTGTCGAACGGGAAGCGCTTCAGATAGCTCAGCGAGGAATAGCCGGTGCCGAAATCGTCGAGCGCGATGCGCACACCGATCGAGCGGAGCTGGTGCAGGATCGACAGTGCCGCCTCGTCGTCGCGGATCAGCACGGCCTCGGTGATCTCCAGCTCGAGCCGGGAGGGGGCGAGCCCGGAGGCGGCCAGGGCACCTGCGATCCGCAGCGCCAGCGTGTCGCATTTGAGCTGCACCGGCGAGACGTTGACCGCGATCCGCACATTCGTCGGCCAGGTTGCGGCCTCGTTGCAGGCCATGCGCAGCACCCAGTCGCCGAGCTCGTTGATCAGGCCTGTATCCTCGGCGATCGGAATGAACTCCGCCGGCGACACCCAGCCGCGTTCGGGATGACACCAGCGCAGCAGCGCCTCGCAGCCCGACACGTCGTTGGTGCGCAGATCGACCAGCGGCTGATAGTGGATTTCGAAGCCGCCGTTCACCAGGGCCTGACGCAGATCCTGCTCCATGGTCAGGCGCGCCTTGGCGCTCGCATCCATTTCCGGCTCGAAGAAGCGGTGGGTGCGGCGTCCCGAAGCCTTGGCGCCGTACATCGCAAGGTCGGCATTCTTGATGAGCTGGTCGAGATCGGTGCCGTCCTGGGGCGCCAGCGCGATGCCGATGCTGGCGTCGGTGGAGAGCTGGTGACCGAGGCAGTGATAGGGCTGCCGGATCGCCTCGTAGATCCGCGTCACGAAGGACAGCACGTCGGCGGAGGACTGGATGCCGGTCTGGATCACCGCGAATTCGTCGCCGCCGAGCCGCGCGATCAGGTCGCTCTTCTTGAGGCAGCCGCGCAGGCGGGTCGCGATCGCCTTCAGCAGCTCGTCGCCGACGTGATGGCCGAGCGAATCGTTGATGCCCTTGAACTCGTCGACGTCGATATAGAGCAGCGCGAACTGTTCGCCGCCGGCGACCTTTTCCAGCTCGCGCTCGATCTGCTCCCGGAACAGCGTGCGGTTCGGCAAATCGGTCAGCGCATCGTAATGCGCCATATGCGCGATCTTCTCATGGGCGCGCCGCCGTTCGGTGACGTCCTCGATGACGCTGATGAGATAGCGCGGCTCGCCGGACTTGTCGCGGATGCCGATCCGGGTCGAGGTGATGTAGCGCTGCCCCTTGGTCTGGCTCTGCCAGGCATGCTCGTCCTTGAACAATCCGTCGGCCGATTCCAGCGCCTTGCTGTCGTCGTCGACGACGATCCTGGCGATGGGATCCGGATACATGTCGAAGGGCGTTTTGCCGATGATGACGTCACTGGACTGACCGAACTGCTCCTCGGCGGTCCGGTTGATCAGCAGATATTGCCGCGTCAGGGCGTCCTTCACCGTGATCTGCGAGGGGATGTGATCGATGATCTCGCGCAGGAACATGTAGTTGCGATCGCGTTCCTGCTCCAGATTGCGCCGGTCGGTGATCTCCTCGATCGTCGCAACCCAGCCCCCTTGCGCCAGCGGCGTGTTGATGACCTGGAAGGCGCGGCCGTTGGGCAGTTCATGGATTCTGGTGGAGACCGTGCCCTCGGCGACGACCCGCATCACGTCGGCGCAGAACGCCTCGACGTCGCCATTGAAGGCACCGCGCTCCTTGCGGTGATGCATGGCCTCGTGAATGTGGCAGCCGGGCTTGATGACGTCGGAGGAGAGGCCGAACATGTCGGCATAGCGGCGGTTGCAGGTGACGATGTATCCGGCGGCATCGTACAGGATCAGTCCCTGCGACATGTTGTTCAGGGCGGTGTCGAGCCGTTGCCGCTCCGATTCGATGCGCGCCTGGGCCTCGCGGTTCTGCCGGTTGATCTGGCGAATGATGAGGAAGAGGATCAGCGCGATCACCGCGGCCGAAAGCGTCGCTGTCGTGACCATGAAGCCGGTCTGCTGCCGCCAGTCCGCAAGGGCGGCGCTCATGGTGCTGGTCGCGACGATGACCAGCGGGAAATGGTTCAGCGATGCGGCCGAGCCGAGGCGGTCCTCGGCGTCGATCGGACCTTTGACGCGCAGCGTGTGCCGGCCGCCTTCGGCCAGCATCTTGCGCATCAGCGGCGCGTCCTTGAAATTCCTGCCGATCAGCTCCTCGACGTGCGGGTAGCGCGCCAGCATCTTGCCTTCGCGGTCGAACAGCGAGATCGCGGTGCCCTCGGCAAGCGCCACGGAGGCGAAATAGTTCTGGTAGCTGTCCGGGTCGATGCGCCGGACCATCGCGCCGACGAAGGTGCCGTCCGGCAGGCTCAGCCGCCGCGCCACGATCGTGGTCCATTTGCCGATCAGATAGGAGCGCACGGATTCCAGCTGCACCGGCTCTGCCATCGGATTCGATTTGAAGCTCTGGAAATAGGCACGCGCCGCGACATTGATCTTGGGCAGCGGCTGGGAGCGCGACCAGTTGATGATCTCGCCATCGGCATCGTAGATCACGATGTCGCCGAGATAGGATACGGCGCTGATCTTGCCCCGCAGCATCTCATTGGCCGCCGGCCCCGACATCCGCTCGCGGAACATCGCGGGCGAGCTGATCCCCGGCAGGTTCATCTGCCCGATCAGGTCGGCGGCGACGACGTCGGAATCCTGGAATTGCTGATCGAAATGCCGCGCGATCAGCTGCACGGTGTTTTCCAGCTCGCGTTCGCGGTTGGCCAGCGTCCGCTCGCGAAACTCGCCGATGGCCATGGCGGTCACGAAGAAGATCCCCGCGACCAGCAGCACGCCGCTCAGGGTTAGCCACAGCACGGGTCCACGCCGCATCGCTGCCTCCCAGCCGCTTCGAGCGGCTAGGGACATCCTGGTTGCGATCCCTGCGAAGACCTGGCGCATTCCCCCTCCCTGGAGGGACAGGAATACACCGCACAAATGGCATAATGCTTAGGAAAGCCAGTTACCTAAGCGTTAATCCGGTTGCGTAGCCGCGCCTGCCGGCATCCAGGCGTGAATCACTTCGCGGTTGCATGGCCGGCGCGACAATCGCTGCGCTGCATCGTTAATCGCGTCTTAATGCGAGGCGCCCGCGCCCTTGTCGCCACCGTCGTGGCGCAACCGTCCGACCACGCCGGTCGGAAAGAAGTAGACGCTGGCGATGAACAGCAATCCGAGCCAGAGCAGCCAGCGGTCGGGATGCAACAGTCCCGGCAGCAGCGGCAGGCCGGCTTCGCTCGCCGCCTTGGAGGCGACGCCCATCAGCGCTTGCAGATAGTTCTGGGCGAGGATGAAGATCGTGGCTCCGATGATCGCGCCATAGATCGTGCCCATGCCGCCGATCACGACCATCAGCAGGATGTCGAGCATGATCGAGAAGCTGAGCGAGGTGTCGGGGCCGGCATAGCGCAGCCACAGCGCGTTCAGAATGCCGGCGCCGGCGGCGACGAGGGCAGCGAGGCAATTGGCGTAGGTCAGGTGAAACACGGTGCGGAAGCCGAGCGCCTCGGCGCGAAAGCGGTTCTCGCGGATTGCCTGCAGCACGCGCCCGAACGGCGAGTTCACCACGCGTAGCAAAGCGAGGATCATCAGGGCCGAGACCGCGAACACCAGATAGAAGGTCAGGATGCGGCCGTTGACCTCGAAGCCGAACAGGCCTTTGGGGATCAGCACCGTGCCCGGGCGCAGCAGCTCGGGCAGCTGGAAACTGCGCCCGTCCTCGCCGCCGGTCAGCCAGGACAGCTGCGAGGCCAGCACCTGGAAGGCGGATGCGACCGCCAGCGTGATCATGGCAAAGAAGATCGCCGCGACCCGCAGCGAGAACAGCCCGATCGCGAGCGCGAGCAGCGCGGCGAGCGGCAGGCCGACGACGATGCCGGTCGCGACCGCAGCCCAGTTCGGGCCCATCCCGTACAGCGCGATCGCGATCGCGTAGCTGCCGATGCCGTAGAACATGGTGTGGGCGAACGACACCGAGCCGGTATAGCCGAGCAGCAGATCGTAGGAGGCGACGAGTGCGGCGAAGACGCAGATCTTGGCCGCGACGTTCAGCGCCTTGGCACCGGGGAACAGGAACGGTGTCGCGGCCAGCGCCAGGATGATGACGATGAGGACGAGCGTGAGCACGCGGCTGCGCGGCGGATCGCCGGAAAGAATCATCATCGGCTGGTCACCGCATAGAGGCCGCGCGGGCGCCACATCAGAATGGCGACCATCAGCTGGATGTTGGAGACGAGGGCAAGTTTCGGCACCAGGAAGCCGCCGTAATTGGCGACCATCGCCACCAGGATTGCGCCGATGAAGCAGCCGCCGATCGACCCCAGGCCCCCGATGATGACGACGACGAAGATCAGCACGGTCAGCTCGTCGCTCATGGAGGCGTGGACCTGCTCGCGATAGAGCGCCCACATCACGCCGCCGAGGCCGGCGAGCGCCGAGCCCGTCATGAACACGCCGAGGAACAGCCGGCGGATGCGGTAGCCGAGCGCCTCCACCATCTCGCGGTTCTCGACGCCGGCGCGGATCAGCAGGCCCAGCTTGGTGCGGTTGAGCACGAGCTGGATCGCAATGAAGACGGCAAGACCGATCAGCGTTGCCAGCACGCGATATTTGGCGATCGCGACGTCGCCGAGGATGAACGAGCCGCGCAGCGAGGTCGGCAGCGGCATCGGGATGATTTGCGGCCCCCACAGCGCATAGAGCGTCTGCTCGGCGACGATCAGCCCGCCCGTCGTCATCAGGATCTGCTTCAGATGCTGGCCGTAGACGGGGAGGATCAGCACGCGCTCGACGACCAGGCCAAGCGCGCCGGAGACCGCCATCGACAGCAGGGCCGCGGGCGCCAGCACGGCGAGGTTCACCCAGAGCGAATCCGCCTGAATGGATGCCGCGAAGGGCGCGAACACCAGCGTCGCGACATAGGCGCCGACCGCGATGAAGGCGCCGTGGCCGAAATTGAGCACGTCCATCAGGCCGAACACCAGCGTCAGGCCCGAGGCCATGATGAAGATCATCATGCCCATGGCGAGGCTCGCTGCCGTCAGGGTCAGCCAGGTGCTGGGCGAGCCGATCAGGGGAATCATGACAAGCGCGAGCGCGATCGGCAGCAGGATCGGCGCGAGATCGCGCTTCGGTTTCGGCAGCGGATCGGTTGCGGCAAGGTCAGTCACTGATGCGCCTCCAGGCTCAGGCCGAGCAGCCGCTCCTGCAGCGGCACGTCGGCGGCGAGCGCCGCCATCTCGCCGCGATGGACGATGGTGCCGTTGTCCATCACCAGCACGTTGTCGCCGAGCTCGCGGGCGGCAAAGAAATTTTGTTCGACCAGCAGGATCGTCGCGCCCTTGCGCTTGATCTCCTTCAGGCACTCGATCAGCGCCACGATGATCGCTGGCGCCAGCCCCTTGGTCGGCTCGTCGATGAGCAAGAGCTTGCGCGGCTCGATGATGGCGCGTGCGATCGAGAGCATTTGTTTTTGCCCTCCCGAGAGGCTCCCCGCGCGCGATAGCCAGAACCGCCGCAGCGCCGGGAAGAAGCCAAAAATCCATTCCAGTTGCTTGTCGTCGAGCGGCCCGTCGCGCGCCGCCAGCACAAGGTTTTCCTTCACGGTGAGGTCGGAGAACACTGCCATGCTCTCGGGCACATAGCCGACGCCAAGCCGGGCGATATCGGGCGTGGTGCGGCTCTCGATGCGCTCGCCGTTAAGGCTGATCTCGCCGCTGGAGGCCTGCCACAGGCCCATGATGGTGCGCAGCGTCGTGGTCTTGCCGGCGCCGTTGCGGCCGAGCAGCATCGTGACCTGTCCCTGCGGGACGGCGAGGTCGATGCCCTGGAGGATGTGGTAGCGGCCGATATGGGTGTGCACGCCGGAGAGTTTGAGGAGATCGCTCATGCTGCGCCCTCCGCAGCCTTCTTGGGCGCAACGCCGAGATAGGCTTCCTGCACGATCGGTGAGGCGATCACCTCGGCCGGGAGACCGTCGGCAACGAGCTGGCCGTTATGCAGCACGATGATGCGGTCGGCGAGCGAGCGCACCACGTCCATCTTGTGCTCGACCAGCAGGATGATCTTGCTCTTGTCCTGCTTGAGCTGCGCGATGAGGTTCAGCACGACCGGCACCTCGTCGATGCTCATGCCCGCGGTCGGCTCATCGAACATGAAGACCTTCGGCTCCAGCGCGATCATCAGCGCGACCTCCAGCTTGCGCTGGTCGCCATGCGACAGCGCGGTGGCGGTGACGCCGCGGCGATTGCCCAGTGCGACCTGGTCGAGAATGGCGTCGGCGCGCGCGATCAGGTCGCGGCGGACCATCCAGGGGCGCAGCATGTCGTAATGGGTGCCGTTCGCAGCCTGCACCGCGAGGCGGACGTTCTCTTCCACGCTGAGGTTCGGAAAGAGGTTCGTCAGTTGGAATGCGCGCCCGAGACCCGCACGGGTCCGCAGCGGCGCGGAGTGCTGGGTGATGTCGGTGCCGTCGAACAGGATGCTGCCCTGTGAGGCGCGCAGCTGGCCCGAGATCAAATTGAAATAGGTGGTCTTGCCGGCCCCGTTCGGGCCGACGATGGCGGTGAGCTCGCCCGGGCGGAACGTGCAGGAGACGTTGTTGACCGCGACATGCCCGCCGAAGCGGATGGTGAGGTCGCGGGTTTCGAGGGAGAGCGTCATTGAGGGTCTGATGAGTTTGGGATGTATCCGCGATCACGGAGCGCCCCCTCCCCCGCTTGCGGGGGAGGGCAGGGGAGAGGTGTCTCAGCAATCGAGAACCCCCAAAGAGGAAAAACCCTCTCCCGGCCTCTCCCGCAAGCGGGAGAGGTGAAGCAAGACAGCTCAGCGCTTGTTCTTGACCGGAACGTCCATGTCCTCGATCTTCAGCTCGCGCACCGGCTCGAGCACGGCCCAGGCGACGTTCGGATCGACCTTGACCTTGAAGTGATACATGCTCTGCAGCGCCTGATGGTCCTCTTTCCGGAACACCATCTTGCCCTTCGGCGTGTCGAACTCCAGGCCTTCCATCGCCGTGATCAGCTTCTCGGTGTCGGTCGACTTCGCCTTGGTGACGGCGGCGACGACGGACATCGCGGCGGCGAAACCGCCCGCGGTGAAGAAGTCCGGCGGTGCGTTGAAGCGCTTCTGGTGCTCGGCGACCAGCCAGTCGTTCACCGGGTTCTTCGGGATCTCGTAGAAGTAATAGGTGGCGCCTTCCATGCCGGGCAGGCCCTTATAGGCGGCGAGCGCCGGCAGGATGTTGCCGCCGGTGGAGAGCTCGATGCCGTAGCGCTTCGGATCCATGTCCTGGAGTTTTGCCAGCGGATTGCCGGCGCCGGCCCAGATCACCCAGATCACCTTGCGGCCCGGCTTGTCCTTCAGCGCGTCGAACAGGCGCTGGCCCACAGCGGTGAAGTCTGTGGTCGAGGTCGGAGCGTATTCCTCCGCGGCGAGCGTCGCGCCGGTCTTGGCGAGTGCCTCCTTGAAGGCGGCGACGCCGTCGCGGCCGAAGGCGTAGTCCTGCGCCAGCGTTGCCACGGTGACCCCCTGCTTGCCGATCGCCACCGCGTTCGAGATCGCGTCCTGCGAGGAGTTGCGCGCGGTGCGGAAGATGTAGCGATTCCATTTCTCGCCGGTAATCTGGTCCGCGACCGCGGGCTCGACGATCAGGATCTTCTTGTTCTCCTCGGCGACGGGGAGAATGGCGAGCGCGGCGGCCGACGAGGTCGTGCCGATCGCGATATCGGCCTTGTCGTCCTGATAGGCTTCCGAGAGCGCGGCCTTGGACAGGTCCGGCTTGCCCTGGTCGTCCTTGGTGATGACGACGATCTTGCGGCCGTCGAGCGTCATCGTGCCCTTGGTGGCGTATTCAAAACCCATTTGCAGGCCGGTCTCGGTCTGCTTGGCATAGGCCTCGAGCGGACCGGTCTTGCCGTAGATCAGCGCGACCTTGAGATCGTCGGCTCGCGCGGAGGCACTCGCGGCCAGGCCGAGAATGGTTGTTGCTATGATGAGTGAACGGCGCACGATGGTCCCTCCTGATTGAAATGCCTTGATTGAATGTCTTGGCTACAGCGATTTGCACAGCCTGACGAACATTGCAATTCCACCTTCCGGCGGGTCTTGCAGGGTGCGCACATGACAATCGATTGACGCGACCGCAACGGATCGCGACTGCCGCAGAAATCGGCAGGCCGGGCGCGTCGACCCGTGCCGAAGCCATCCCGGGATCGGGGTGCTCGGGTCACATAAGGTCAAGTGATGGGAAGAGTCTACCGCCGATACCCGCTCGCCCGCGAATAGCCCTGGCGGTTGTGTTGCATCGGGCGGTTTGCCACGCTGCCGCGTGACTCGCTGGAGGCCGGCGTTGCCAGCTTCAGCTCCTCCAGAAAGACCGGCCGCGAGAAATAATAGCCCTGCGCGTAGCGGATCTTGGTCGCGGCCTGCAGATAAGCCAGCTCCTCATAGGTCTCGATGCCCTCGGCGATCACGGTCATGCCGAGCGCCTCGCTCAGGGATTCGATCGCACGCAGAATGCCCTGGCTGCGCGGGCGCTTGTGGATGTCGGTGATGAAGGAGCGGTCGATCTTGATCTCGTCGGCAGTGATGTCGGCCAGCGCCGAGAGCGAGGAATAGCCGGTGCCGAAATCGTCGATCGAGATGCCGACGCCGAGCTTGCGGAACATCGGCAGGATCTCCGACTGGAAATGGCTCTTGGCGACGAAGGCGTCTTCCGTCACCTCGATCATGAAGCGCTGCGGAAAGCCGGTGTCCTCCAGCGCCTGCGCAAAGCTGCGCATGAACTCGGGTTTGCCGGCCTGCTTGGCGGCGACATTGATGCTGATGGTCGCTTCCGCGCCGAAGGTCTCGTTGATCAGGTCGATCGACTTGACGATCTCGGCGAGCACGAGATGCGTGAGCTCGTCGATCAGCCCGAGTTCGCTGGCGAGATTGATGAACGAGCCGGGTGCCTGGATCACGCCTTCGTCGTCACGTAGGCGCACCAATGCCTCGATGCCTTTCACGGCCTGGGTTCGGATGTCGACCTTGGACTGGAACGCGCAGCAGAAGCGCTTTTCCAGGATCGCGAGCCGCAGCGACTGTTCGATCTTGGTCCGCGCCTGCGCCTCGCGCTCCATGCTGGCGTCGAAGAACGCGGCCATTCCCTTGCCGTCGTTCTTGATGCGGTACATCGCGATGTCAGCGTTCTGGCGCAGCGTCTCGAAGCTGCTTCCGTGATCGGGATAGAGGCTGATGCCGACCGAGGTTGAGGCAAAGACCTCCGAATTGTCGATGAAGAACGGCGCCGTCAGCCGCTCCAGCGTCGACTGTATGAACTCGGCGACCTCCTCCTGGCTCTGGATCGGCGAGAGCAGCAGCAGGAATTCGTCGCCGGAGATGCGCGACAGCATGTCGGAGTCGCGCAAGTCCCGCCCGAGCCGCTTCGACAGCTCGACCAGCAGCGCGTCGCCGACGGCGTGGCCGTAATAGTCGTTGATGTGCTTGAAATTGTCGACGTCGAGAAAGGCGAGCGCGAAACGGTCGCCGCCGCGATCTTTCGCGAGCAGGCTGTTGGCTCGGTGCTCGATCACGCGCCGGGAGGGCAGGCCGGTCAGCTCGTCGAAATAGGCCGAGCGGAACAGCTGGTCCTCGAAATTCTTCTGCTCGGTGATGTCGGACGAGGCCGAGATCAGCAGCTCGCGTCCGGCAAAGTTGACGGGGCGATGGGTGGTCAGCAGCACCTGGCGTGCGGCTCCGTCGTGGAGCGCTTCCTCGGAGATGACCGCCTGGCCGGATTTCAGGGCCCGCTCGCCGGCTTCACGGCGCGGCGTCAGATCGGGCGAGGGACGGCTGCCATCCATGCCGAGCTGGCTGGCGGCGACATCGTTAACCAGAAGAAGCTCGCCTTGCGCGTCCTGCACGGTCAGGCCGGCCGGCAGCATTCTAACGATTTCCTTGAGAAATCCGAGTTCGGCTTCGCTCGCGCCGGAATATCTGTTGTCGTTCATAGAAGTCATGAATCTTGTTGTTTCAGCGCGCCTTTGCAATGGACGCGATCTTGCGCGGTTCCCTCTTAAGTTTGGTTAAGGGGTCCGGAGAAATACGGGGGTGTTTTGCGGCGATGCGACGCGCGCCGCCGATCGTCATTAACAGAGCGTCAATGCCACTTGCGAAACCGCTGATGGAGCGCGCGGATAGCTTTCGTTTGTTTGGAGTTTCGCGCGGGATGAGCTTGTGTTGAATCGAGTGGCGGCGATGTCGGTGCGCCCCCTCTCCCGCTTGCGGGAGAGGGCTGGGGTGAGGGCTCTCTCTTCTAGGGGAGTGTCCAGTTGCGGAGACACCCTCTCCCCAACCCTTCCCCGCAAGCGGGGGAGGGAGCACATCTCTTACGTTGCGAGATTAGAACCTACCCGTTCTTGGGGATGCGGCATTGCATGATGCAATGCAGGCCGGTCTCCAGATACGAGACCTCGGTCTTGCCGTCGAAGGCTGACAGCGCCGACTTCAGCAGTTTCGTGCCGAAGCCGGGCTCCGACACCTTGCCGATGCTCGGCCCCTCGGTCTCGTCCCAGGTGACGGTCAGACGATCGCCGCTGACGGTCCATGACACCTGCAACAATCCGCGCGGCGACGAGAACGCACCATATTTGCCGGCATTGGTGGCGAGCTCGTGGAACATCAGTGACAGTGTCACCGCGAGCTTGGGCGGCAGGAACAGCCGGTCGCCGTTGAGGGTGAAGCGGACATGGCCGTAAGGCCCGAGCTCTGAGATCAGCAGATCGCGGATGTCGCAGCCCGCCTTGTCGATCCGCGAGATCAGGTCGTCGGTGGTGGCCAGCGAGCGCAGCCGCGGATCGATCCGGGCCCAGATCTGCGGCTGGTCGTGCAGCACCTGGTGAATCACGGCGTGCACCGTCGACAGCTTGTTCTTCAGCCGGTGCTGGAGCTCGTCGACCAGCAGCTTGCGATAGTCCTCTTCCTCGATCAGGCGCTTGGAGATCCGGCGCTGCTCGATCAGAAGCGAGCGATAATGCTCGACGCCCCAGATGGTGAGCGCGCAGACCGCCCAATAGAGGGCGAGCAGGGCAAAGCGCGCGCGATCGGCGAAGGCATCGCCGAAATTCACGACCACGCCGAGCACGCCGCCGACGATCGCCGTCACGATGCCGATCCGGAAGCCTCCGAAGGCGGCGGCAAAGAACACGGCCGGAAAGTACGGGGTGAAGTAGACGTCGGGCCGCACATGCGCGAGCCCCCAGCGCGCCAGCGTCGCAACCAGCACGCAGGCGACCGCAAAGGCGATGCTGAGGCTGAGCGACGGCGGAGCCAGGCCCTGCCAGCTCTTGCGGAATTCGTCGATCAGCTTCTCCATGCGCCGCCCGGTTGCGATCTGCGTTGGTTGCGAATGTTACGCATCTCGCCAGCGCAAGCAAAGCTTGCCTTGTTGGAAGCCGGCAGGAATAGTGAGCGTCGCGGCGCCGATCGTCGCGGCGGCGTCATCGATCGGTGTCTGCCTTTTGGTTTCAAATGGTTCGAAAACAGGGACATTCCATGGGCAGGCTGGACGGCAAGGTCGCGGTGATCACGGGCGCGACGAGCGGCATCGGATTGCGGACTGCGGAAGTCTTCGTTGCCGAAGGTGCCAAAATTGTGATCGCGGGCCGGCGCATACCGGAGGGCGAGGCGCTGGCAGCGCGGCTCGGGGCCAATTGCGTCTTCCGGCAGACCGATGTGACCGCAGAAGTGCAGATGCAGGCGCTGATCGCGCTTGCGGTGGAAAAGTTCGGCCGCATCGACTGCCTGTTCAACAATGCCGGCGGCCCGGCGCAGACGGGGGGCATCGAGGGCCTCGAGGTCGAGCGCTTCGACGCGGCGATGGCGACCCTGGTCCGCAGCGTCATGCTCGGCATGAAGCACGCGGCGCCCCACATGAAGAAGCAGGGTTTTGGCAGCATCATCAACAATGGCAGCATTGCCGGCCGTCTCGCCGGCTATTCGTCGTCGGTGGTGTACGGGGCGGCCAAGGCTGCTGTGATCCATCTGACCAAATGCGTGGCGATGGAGCTCGGAGAATCCAACGTCCGCGTCAACTCGATCTCACCCGGCGCGATCGCGACCGGCATCTTCGGCAAGGCGCTGGGCCTGTCGACGGAAGCCGCCGAGAAGACGCCGGCGGTGATGCGCGATGTCTACAAGGCCGCACAGCCGATCCCGCGCGCCGGCATTCCTGATGACATCGCCCATGCGGCGGTGTTCCTGGCGAGCGACGAATCCAGCTTCATCAACGGCCACGACCTCGTCATCGACGGCGCCATGACCGGCGGCCGCAACTGGAGCCAGCAGCAGCAGGGCCTGTCGGCCCTGCGCAAGGCGTTCGACCAGGGGGCGTAGCGGCCGCGGAAGCCGAAGCCGTAGGGTGGGTTAGCGAAGCGTAACCCACCACTTCTGTCGTCGCGGAGATCAAAGAGGTGGGTTACGCCTTCGGCTAACCCACCCTACGAATTCACACCGCCTTCACCCGCACCTTCAACCCATCCCGCGGCTTCGGGATCGGCCACATCTGCCAGTCCGGCTTGTAGCCCGGTTCCAGCGACACTTCGAGGTTCTGCAGGAAGTGCCGCGCAAAACATTTCGCCTGCATGTAGGCGAAGTGCAGGCCGAGGCACATATGCGCGCCGCCGCCGAACGGGACCCAGGCGAAGCGGTGGCGGCCACGCTGGGCCTCCTCGGTGAAGCGCAGGGGGTCGAAGCGGTCAGGCTCCGGCCAGATGTCCTTCATGTGATGGGTGTAGAGCGGATTGACGCCGACCGCGGTGCCGGCGGGAATCGTGAAGCCCTTGAAGGTGAAATCGCGCATCGCCCGGCGCGGCATCGAGGGCACCGGCGGCTTGATCCGCAGCGCCTCCTTGAACGCCATCTCCGACAGCGGCATCTTTTCGAGGTCGTCGAAGCTGCTCGGGGCGTCAGGCGCAAGCCCGAGCGCCTGAACCTCGGTGCGCAAGCGATCCTGCCAGTCCGGATTGGCGGCGAGCTCGCCGACGAACGACGTCAGCGACGAGGTCAGCGTGTCATGCGCCGCCATCATGAGAAAACTCATGTGGTCGATGATGTCCTGCTCGGACAGCAGCGCGCCGTCCTCATGGGTGGCGCGGCAGAGCTGCGAGAACAGGTCATCGCCGCCATGATTGCCGCGGCGGAGCGGAATCTGCTGGCGGAAATAGGCGACGATGCGCTTGCGCCCCGCAACGCCACGCGCCATCTGCGTGCCCGGCAGGGGACGGCGGATCGGTGCGACCGCGGCCGCGACCATGTCGACGAAGGCGCGGTTGATCTCGTCGACCTCCGGACCGATGTCGGCGCCGAGGAAGGAGGCTGCTGCCAGATCGAGCGTGAGCTGCTTCATCGCAGGGTAAAGCTGCATCTCGCCGGGATTGGCCTTCCACTGCGCGACCCGGGCGGCGATGCCGCGGTCGAGGTCGGACAGGTAGGATTTCATCGGCCCGGACTTGAACGCGACCGACAGCGCCTTGCGGTGCAGCCGGTGCTCGTCGAAATCGAGCAGCATCAATCCGCGCGGAAACAGCAGGCCGAGCACCTTGTTCCAGCCATGCGTGGATGAGAACAGCTTTTGCTGGTCGAACATCACGAGTTCGTTGGCCTCGGGCCCGAGCAGCACGACATTGGTCTCGCCGAACACGTGGGTGCGGTAGACCGGGCCGTATTTGGCGCCGTTCGCCTCGATGTGCCCCTTGGGATCGGCCAGCACCTGAAAGGTCTTGCCGATGATCGGCCAGCCCTCGTCGCCGGGGATGTGTGTCAGCTCATTGCGCCTGGGCGCGGTGTACTGAAGCGCAGGGGCGGCCACATTCTGCATCGACATGACGATTGCTCCGGTTGGCGACCGAACAGGAAGCGCACGACCGCGGCATGATTGCGGCCTGCGCCAGCTGACGGGGTCAGCATAGCACAGGCCGGTCTCGCCGGCTTGAGATCGTGGTTACACCTGTCATCACGATGAGGCCTACCGCTTGGCCGCTTCCTTCTGCAAATCCGGCGCGTTGACGGCGGGAATGGCGACGCGGCCGGGGCCGGTCACCTTCAGCGCCTCGGCGGCCTTCTCGTTTTGCATGATCTTGGCCATCACGGCCTGTCCCGCACGCTCGAAGATCGCACGGTTCTCGATCACGAATTTTTGCGACCTACGCAAGCCGTCGATGTAGCCGTTGATTTCAGGCACGACATAGCGCGCCACCATGTCCCAGCTTCGGCGCGTCGCTTCCGGATTGGCCCAGTCGTGCACGAAGCCGATCACGGCGCCGATGCCGCCGGAGACCTGCATCACGTTCTTGATGGTTTTGACGAGATCGTCGGGCGTGCCGATGGTGGAGGCCGCGCCCTCGACGAAGGCGGTCTTGTCCACGGCTTCATCGGGAGACGAGAACGCGGTCAGGCCCGGCCGCTGCAGCGTGCCGACATTATATTCGTTGTGCCAGCGCATCAGCCCGGCGCCGGCTTCCTTCCGCGCCTGCTCGCGGGTTTCGGCGATGTGGAAGGTCAGCAGCACGCGCCAGTCGGCGCGGTTCACCGTGGTGCCGTGCTTTTTGGCGGCATCCTCGGCGAACTGCCATTGCTGTTGCAGCGACATCAGGCCCTGCGTCGTCATCGAACCCAGCGAGATGATGCCGATGCCGTATTTGCCGGCGAGCGTCATGCCCGAGGGCGAGATCTGCGAGGCCACCACGAACGGCATCTCCTCCTGCAACGGCAGGATCTGCAGCGCGGCGTCGTTCATGGTGAACCAGTCGCTCTTGGCGGTGACGCGCTCGCCGCTGAACAGGCGGCGGATCACGCCGATCGCCTCGTCCTGGCGGTCGCGCTGCGTCATCGGGTCGATGCCGAGCGTGTGCGCGTCGGACGCGAGCGCGCCCGGACCGGAGCCGAAGATGGCGCGGCCGCCGGTCATGTGGTCGAGCTGCACCATGCGCTGCGCGACGTTGTAGGGGTGATGATAGGGCAGCGACACCACGCCGGTGCCGAGCCTGATCCGCTTGGTGCGCTCGCCGGCTGCCGCCAGGAACATCTCGGGCGACGCGATCATCTCCCAGCCGGAGGAATGATGCTCGCCGCACCAGAACTCGTCATAACCGAGCGCGTCCAGCTGCTCGACCAGGTCCAGATCGCGCCGGAACTGGAGCATCGGATGCTCCCCGATCGGGTGATGCGGGGCAAGAAAGGCTCCGAACTTCAGGCGCGCCATGGCGTTCTCTCCAGTGAGTTTTTTGTTTGTTGAGAGGGTGAGGCTACGTGCCTGATGGCACGAACGCAATCGTGCGATGTCCCGTGTTGCGGAATGCAGGCATGCGTAGAGGCGAGAGTAAGCTGCCGTAGCCCGGATGGAGCGCAGCGCAATCCGGGGCTATCTCACTGCGCGGACAGACACAGGATTTCGCTGCGCTCCATCCGGGCTACGCGCCGCCACGGGCTCTGTCTCAGCCTTTACCTCGTCATCCTGTTCCACGCATCGAGGCCGGCGATCTTGTACGCCTCCGCCAGCGTCGGATAGTTGAACGTGTTCTGGATGAAATAGTCGATCGTGCCTTTGAGGTTCAGCACGGCCTGGCCGATATGGATCAGCTCGGTGGCGCCTTCGCCGAGGATGTGCACGCCGAGCAGCCGGCGCGTCTTGGTCGAGAAGATCATCTTCATCATGCCGCTGTTCAGCCCCATGATGTGCCCGCGCGAGGTCTCGCGGAAGCGGGCGATGCCGACCTCGTAGGGAATGCCGCGCGTGCGCACCTCTTCCTCGGTGAGGCCTGCGGTCGAAATCTCCGGCACCGAATAGATGCCGTAGGGAAAGAATTCCGGCGGTGCCATCGGCTCCATGCCGAGCGCGTGGCAGGCGGCGACGCGGCCCTGCTCCATCGATGTCGAGGCCAGGCTGGGAAAGCCGATCACGTCGCCGGCGGCGTAGATATGCGGCACGCTGGTCTGCAAGGTGACGGGGTCGACCGAGATGCGGCCGCGATGGTCGACGACGATGCCGGCGGCCTCCAGATTGAGCCGGTCGGTGGCGCCGACGCGGCCCGCCGCGAACAGCAGCATTTCCGTGGTGACGTGCCGCCCGTCCGACAGATGCGTGACGATGCTGCCCGTTGCCGTCTTCTCGATCGAGTTGACCTTGGCCCCCAACCGCAGCGCGACGTTGCGGTCGCGCAGCTCGTGCATGAACTCGTCGATCAATTCCTTGTCGATGAAATCCAGGAAGGTCGGCCGCGGCTCGATCAGGGTAACCGGCACGTCGAGCGCGCTGAAGATGGTGGCGTATTCGACGCCGATCACGCCGGCACCGATCACGGCGAGGCTGCGCGGCAGCTTCGGCAGCTCGATGATCTCGTCGCTGTCGAGCACGGTCGTGCCGTCGAACGGCACGTAGTCGGGCCGGAACGGGCGCGTGCCGCAGGCGATCAGGATGAAGGCGGCCGACACCACCTTCACTTCGCCGATGGCGCTGGTGATCTCGACCTCGTGCGGCGACACAAGCCGCGCCTCGCCATTGGCGGTACGAACGAGGTTGCGGCTGAACTGATGCTCGAGAACCTCGACCTCGTGGTCGAGCGTCTTCTGCAGCCGGGTCATCAGATCGCTCGCGGCGATGTCCTGCTTCACCCGGTAGGAGCGGCCGTAGAAGCCGCGTTCGCGCCAGCCGGACAGGTTGAGCACGGTCTCGCGCAAGGTCTTCGAGGGAATCGTACCGGTATGGACGGAGACGCCGCCGACCCGCCGGCCCTTCTCGACCACCAGCACGGCCTTGCCGAGCTTGGCACATTGCACCGCGGCCCGGCGCCCCGACGGGCCCGAGCCGATCACCACCATGTCGTAGTCGTACATCCGGAAGACTTCCGAGCCCGCAGAAACCAGCGGGAGTTGCCATGCAGCAATCGGGCCAAGGCGGCAAGGGGAAAGCAAGTCCTACCTCGGAGGTAATCGCGCGGATGACGCCGATCTGCGAGCCTGGCGTGCGAATAAATTCCGGAAGGGCCGCACGCCGATGCATCAAACCGTCACAAAGCCAACCAATTCGACCCGCCGCTGGTCGGTGCTGGCGATCGTCGTCGCGGCGCAATTCATGTTCGGCGTCGACGCCTTCATCGTGAACGTCGCCATTCCGACCATCGCGGTCGACCTGCATGCGACGCCGGCCCAGATCGAATCCGTGATTGCGATCTATCTGATCGCCTATGCCACGCTGGTCGTCACCGGCGGCCGCCTCGGCGACATCCACGGCACCAGGAACGTCTTCCTGGCCGGCGTGCTCGGCTTCACCGCGACCTCGCTGTGGTGCGGGCTCGCGCAATCCGGCATGGAGCTGATCGTCGCCCGGCTGGCGCAGGGCGCGACCGCCGCGCTGATGGTGCCGCAGGTGCTGGCGACCTTGCATCTGCTGTTCACCGACGGCCAGCGCAACCGCGCCTTCGCCATCTACGGCATCGTGCTCGGACTTGCGGGTGCCGCAGGCTTCCTGCTCGGCGGTCTTCTTGTCACGCTCGATCTCGCCGGCACCGGCTGGCGCGCGGTGTTCTTCGTCAACGTGCCCTGCGGCCTCGCGATTGCGGGCGCCGCCTGGCGCATCATGCCGTCGATGCCGCGGCGATCAGGGACGAAGCTCGACATCAAGGGCAGCGTGACGCTGTTCGCGGGGTTGCTGTGCCTGATCGGGCCGCTGCTGTTGGGCCATGATGTCGGCTGGGCGCCGGGGCTGTGGGCCTTGATGGCCGTTGGCGCCGCGATCCTGGCGGCATTCCCAAGGCTCGAGCATGCGGTCGCGCGCTCCGGCGGCATGCCGCTGATCGACCTGACGCTGTTATCCGATGCCGCCTTCCTGCGCGGCCTCGGCGCTGTGTTCTTCTTCTTCGTCGCCAATCTGTCATTCTACCTCGTCATCACGCTGTTCATGCAGCGCGGCCTGAAGATCCCGCCACTCACGGCCGGCCTGAGCTGCATGCCGCTCGCGCTGGCGTTCGTCGTGGCCTCGCGCCACAGCGGCGCGCGAGCGAAGCATCGCGGCGCCAAGGTGCTGATCGAGGGATGCGTGCTTCAGATCGCGGGCCTCGCGGCGCTCGCGCTTGTCGTTGTCGATGTCGACGCACCGGCCCCGATCGCGCTCGCGCTGACCATGGGCATCTTCGGCTATGGTCAGGGACTGGTGATGGCGCCGCTCTCGGGCGTGGTGCTCTCGACGGTGAAACCTGTCGCAGCAGGCTCGGCGTCCGGCATGTACGGCACGACGGCGCAGATCGGAAATGCGGCCGGAGTGGCCACAATCGGCGCGGTGTTCTTCGCGGTCGAAACTCTGCAATCAGCGCGCGCAGGATTTCTCGTCTCGCTCGCATTGTTTGCGGTGTTCATCATGATCTGCGTCGCATTTCTGTCGTGGATGCGCCCTGCGTCTGCTCGAAGTTGAGGCATTGTGGTTAATACCTGCGGATTTCTGCGGGTTTTCCGGCAATATCACGGTGTTCGACAGCACACGGTCTTTTTATTTCGCAGTGCAGCAACTATCTGGTCTGGGTGGACGTTGAACGTTGCCTGCCAGGAGTTGCCGTGTCGCTCGCCAGAAATCTTGATCTCTTGAGACATCTGCCAAAGATGGATGGCCTGCGCCTGACCGACTTCGGCCGGAGCGCGGACGTATCCAGCCCGTTGGAAGAGATCACGGGCTTCGGCGACAATCCCGGGGCGTTGCGCATGTTCGCGTTCGTGCCGGCGCAGTTTCAGAAGCCGCGCGCACTCGTCGTCGTGCTTCATGGCTGCGGCCAGACGGCGGCGGCTTACGATCTCGGCGCGGGCTGGTCGACGCTGGCGCAGCATTACGGCTTTGCGCTTGTCATGCCCGAGCAGCAGCGCGCCAACAACGGCAACACCTGCTTCAACTGGTTCAATCCCGAAGACACCGCGCGCGACAGCGGCGAGGCGCGCTCGATCCGCGAGATGACCGCGCATATGGTTCGGACACACCGCATCGACCTCAGGCGCATCTTCATCACCGGCCTGTCGGCCGGCGGCGGCATGACGTCGGTGATGCTCGCGACTTATCCGGACGTCTTTTCGGCCGGCGCGGTGATCGCCGGATTGCCTTACGGCATCGCGTCGAATCTGCGCGAGGCGCTGGACGGCATGTTTCATTCGCCGCAGAGGCCCGAGCGCGAGCTCGGCGATTTCGTGCGGCGGGCCTCGGACCATCGCGGGCCCTGGCCGAGAATCTCGGTGTGGCACGGCAGCGCCGACCGCACCGTCAATCCCGGCAACGCCAATGAGATCGTCAAGCAATGGCTCGACCTGCACGATCTGCCGGCCGCGCCGATGGCCGAGACGGTCGTCGATGGACATCCGCGCCAGACCTGGTGGAACAAGGACGGCGAGACGCTGGTCGAGTCCTACGTCATCACCGACATGGCGCACGGCACGCCGCTTGGACTCGCCGACAACGACCAGCGCTACGGCGTCGAAGGCGCGTTCCTGATCGAGGCCGGCATTTCCTCGTCCTATCACATCGCAAAGTTCTTCGGCCTGACCGGCTGGATTCCGGATGCGGCAAAGACGGCGGAAGCAAGGCCCGCTCCGGCGCGCTCGCCGGCACCGCATCTGGCCCGCTCGATCCGCGCCGCCGTTGCTGACGAGCCGGCCGAGCCGAAGCACGAGGCCCGCGGCTTCGATCTCGGCCAGATCATCACCCGCGCGCTGACCGCCGCGGGATTGATGAAGTAGCCCCGCTGTCGTCCCGGGGCGCGACGCAGTCGCGAGCCCGGGACCCATAACCACATGATAAAGTGGCGCGCGAAAGCGCAACTCCGAGTCCTCGTAACGACATCGTCCTGTGGTTATGGATTCCGGGCTCGCGCTTCGCGCGCCCCGGAATGACCGCTACGCCGTCGCGTCGATCATCTCGATCGGCGTCACCGTGACCTCGCCGCCGGCGACCTTGCGCGTCATCTCCTGATATTGCCTGAAGAACTCGCGCGATTGCAGCGTCTTTTGCGCGGCATCGTCGGTGACGCTCGCGAGGTGGAAGTATTGGCCGTCGTCGCGGTTCTTCAGGCAGCGATAGCTGAGCCGTCCCTTCAGTTCCGGATCGTTGTCGATCGCCTTGATGAAGCGGCCGATCTCCCGGTGCCATTCCTCCGTCGAGCCGTTCCTGAATTCGTATCTGATCATGAAGTGCTTCATGTGACGCTCCCTGTTCGTCATGTGCGCCTTGGGAGCGATCGCGCAAGTATGGACAAATTTGATAGTATGGACTTTTTCGCCGCTGCTCCTATCCTCGGCGGAAAGGCTAACGCATGGAGGCGACGACATGGCGAAGGCAATTCCCGCGCGCGCCTGCTCGGTCGCGGCGTTTCAGAAAATGATCAGCGGCAAGTACAAGCTGCGCATCGTCTGGGATCTCAAGGACGGCCCGCGCCGCTATGGCGAAATCCGCAGCGGCCTGCTGCGCGGCACGGAAGGCAGCGCCGAGATCACCCCGCGCGTGCTCAGCCGTGAATTGAAGGCGCTGACGACGAGCGGCCTGATCGACCGCAAGGATTTTGGCGAGGTGCCGCCGAAGGTCGAGTATCGCCTGACCCGCAAGGGCAAGAGCTTTGTGCCCGTCGTCGCTGCGATCCGCGAATGGGGCGAACGCAATCTGGGCGAGGCGGCGGCGCTCGCAGGCGCCGCCGAGTAATCACGTCTCGCCGGTGATGAACGGATTGGTCATCCGCTCCTGGCCGATGCTCGATCCGGCGCCGTGGCCGCAGATGAAGCCGACGTCGTCGCCGAGCGGCAGCAGCTTGGTCAGGATCGAGTCGATCAGCGTCGCGTGGCTGCCGCCGGGAAGGTCGGTGCGCCCGACGGAGCCTGCGAACAGGACGTCGCCGACATGGGCGAAGCGCAAGTCCTTGTTGAAGAACACCACGCTGCCGGGCGAGTGGCCGGGGCAGTGCAGGATGTCGAACGACAGGTCGCCGATCGAGACGCTGTCGCCCTCGTTGAGCCAGCGGTCCGGCGCGAAATTGCGCACGCCCGTCATGCCGAAGCGCGCGCCGCTCTCGACCACGTTGTCGAGCAGGAATTTGTCCGCTTCATGCGGGCCCTCGATCGGCACCTTCAGCGCATCGCGCAGGTCCGCGGCGCCGCCGACATGGTCGATATGGCCGTGGGTCAGCCAGATCTTCTCCACGGTGACGCCGGTCTGCTTGATCGCTTCCAGGATCTTCGGCACGTCGCCGCCGGGATCGATCACCACGGCCTTCTTGGACGGCTCGTCCCAGATGATGGTGCAGTTCTGCTCGAACAGCGTCACGGGGACGATGATCGCGCCGGCCTTGGATTGTGTCTCATTCTGCTCGCTCATGGCGCCACAATGCCGATTTTTGGCCTATGGCCAAGCAAAAGATTCGTGCGGGGAACAGGACCGGGTCCGGGAACGGCGTGCCCGCCGTCACACGGCCGTCCCAATTCGCCTGCTGGTTTGAACCGGGGCGTTGCTTCCGCGTTCTCTCGCGCGAGGCGGATTTTCGGGTGGGTTCTCCGACATGGCACAGGGCGACGATCACTGGTGGCGGCACGGCATCTTCTATCAAATCTATCCGCGCTCCTTTCAGGACAGCGACGGTGACGGTGTCGGCGATCTCGCCGGCATCCTGCGCCGGCTGCCTTATGTGAAATCGCTCGGCGTCGATGCGATCTGGCTGTCGCCGGTCTTTCCCTCGCCGATGGCCGATTTCGGCTACGACATCTCCGACTATACCGGCATCGAACCGCTGTTCGGCTCGATGGCGGATTTCGATGCGCTGCTCGCCGCGGCCCATGACAACGGCCTCAAGCTGATCCTCGACCTCGTGCCGAACCACACCTCGGACCAGCATCCCTGGTTTATCGAGGGCCGGTCCTCGCGCGACAACCCAAAACGCGACTGGTACATCTGGCGCGATCCGGCACCCGATGGCGGCGTGCCGAACAACTGGCTGTCCGAGTTCGGCGGCAGCGCGTGGGCTTTCGACGAGACCACAGGTCAATATTACTATCACGCCTTCCTCGCCCAGCAGCCCGACCTGAACTGGCGCAACCCCGATGTCCGCGACGCGATCTACGACGTGATGCGGTTCTGGCTGGAGAAGGGCGTCGACGGCTTTCGCGTCGACGTGATCTGGCACCTGGTCAAGGATTCCGACTTCCGCGACAACCCGCCAAACCCGCATTACGTCGAAGGCCGCCCGCCGAACGAAAAAATCCTGACGCAATATTCCACCGACCAGCCGGAGGTGCATGACGTGATCGCGCAGATGCGGCGCGTCATCGATTCATTTGGCGATCGTGTGCTGATCGGCGAGGTCTATCTGCCGCTGCACCGCCTCATGGCCTATTACGGCAACGATCTCACCGGCGCGCAGATGCCGTTCAACTTCGCGCTGCTCTCGACCTTCTGGAGCGCCCGTTCGATCGAGACGATCATCGAGGATTACGAGAAGGTGCTGCCGAGAGGCGCCTGGCCGAACTGGGTGCTCGGCAATCACGACCGCCCGCGCGTCGCAAGCCGTGTCGGGCCCGAGCAGGCCCGAATCGCCGCCATGCTTCTGCTCACCCTGCGCGGCACGCCGACGCTCTATTACGGCGACGAGATCGGCATGCACCAGCTCGCCATCGCGCCGGAGGACGTCCGCGATCCCTTCGAGAAGAACGTGCCCGGCATCGGCGTCGGCCGCGACGGCTGCCGCACGCCGATGCAGTGGGATTCGTCGGAATTCGCCGGCTTCTCGGAGGTGAGGCCGTGGCTGCCGCTGCCGGAGGATCACATCCACGAGAACGTGGTCAATCTGGAAGCCGACACGCGCTCGATCCTCAATCTCTACAAGCGCCTGATCGCGCTGCGCAAGAGTTGCCTGCCGCTGGTGATCGGTGATTACCACCCGATCGCGGCGCAAGGCGATCTCCTGATCTACCGCCGCGAGGTCGAGGGCCGGGCGGTGATCGTGGCGCTCAATCTCGGACCGGAGCCGGTTGCCGTGACGACCAGCGCGATACGATTTGGCAGCGAGATTCTTATCTCGACGTTTCTGGATCGCGAGGGCGAGAAGCTTGAAGGGGTCCTGGATTTGCGTGGGAATGAGGGCGTAATAGTGCAGCCGCCCGCCTGACTGTCGTCCCGGACAAGCACCGTGCGATAACGGAAGGGATGGCCACCGCTCTCTGCCCCGTCATTGCGAGCGTAGCGAAGCAATCCAGAATCGGTCCGCGGTGGCAGTCTGGATTGCTTCGCTGCGCTCGCAATGACGATCGTGGAAGCTGCGGAGCATCCTAAGGCAGCTTCACATCACCCCGGGTGCTTGTTGCCCGCAGCATTCCCGTCGATGTCGCTGCGCTTCAGCAGATAATCCAGCCCGCCGACCCGGTACCAGCGATAGCCATACGGCTCCAGTACGACGCGATGTTGCCCGCGCTTGTCGGCTCGGCTGTGGTCTTCCGCCAGCAGATTGATCAAATGCTCGCCGGCATTGCCGGGCAGCCCCACCGAGAACGCGGTCTCGCGCGGCGTCTCGTCGAGATTGTGCACGAACAGCACCGAATTGTTGCGCCAGTCGTAGCGCATGATGAAGATTGCGGGGTCGCGCGTCGTGATGATGGCGAAATCGCCCCAGCCGATCTCCGGCACTTCCTTGCGCATGCGGACGATGCGCTCGGTCCAGTTCAGCATGGAATTGGCATCGCGCCGCTGCTTGGCGACATTGACGTGCTCATAGCCGTAAGGGCCCTCGTCGATGACGGGGCAGGCCGGCTTGTGGCTCTTGGTGAAGCCGCCATGCGGCTCGGTCGACCATTGCATCGGCGTGCGCGCGCAATTGCGCTCGGGCAGCGAGAGGTCGTCGCCCATCGCGATCTCGTCGCCGTAGCGGATGACCGGCGTTCCCGGCAGCGTGCACATCAGGCTATAGGCGAGCTCGAGCCGTCTGCGGTCGCCGCCGACCATCGGGGCGAAGCGGCGGCGAATGCCGCGGTCGTAGAGCTGCATGTCCTTGTCGGGGCCGAAGCGCTTGAACACGGTGTCGCGCTGCGCCTTCGTCAGCCGTCCGAGATCGAGCTCGTCGTGATTGCGCAGGAACAGGCCCCATTGCGCCGCGGCCGGCCGCGGTTTTGTGGCCTTCAGCGCCTTCGCCAGCGGACGCGAGTCGGCCGACGCCAGCGCGTAGAACAGATGCTGGTTGACGTGGAAATTGAACATCATGTGCATGCGGTCGCCGTCGCGGCCGAAATATTCCATGTCGGTTTCCGGCAGCACATTGGCTTCGGCGAGGATGATGGCGTCGCCCTGCCGCCATTGCAGGAATTCGCGGAATGCGCGCAGCATGTCGTACTGCTCGACCGGCTTCTTCACCTTCGCGCCCTTGGTCGCGATCACGAAGGGAACGGCGTCCATGCGAAAGCCGGAGACGCCGAGCTGGATCCAGAAGCCCATGATCTTCAGGATCTCGGCCTGCACATGCGGGTTCGAGGTGTTGAGATCGGGCTGGAAATCGTAGAAACGATGGAAGTAATAGGCGCCGGCTTCCTTGTCGCGCGTCCAGGTCGTTTTTTGCACGCCGGGAAACACCATGCCCTTGTTGGCGCCTGCCGGCTTCTTGTCGGACCACACATACCAGTCGCGATAGGGCGAGTTCTTGTCGCGCCGCGCCTCCTTGAACCAGTGATGCTGGTCCGAGGTGTGGTTGACGACGAGGTCGATGATGATGCGGATGCCGCGCTGCTTGCAGCCATGGGTGAACTCGACGAAATCGCCGAGCGTGCCGTAGCGCTCGTCGACGCTGTAATAATCGGCGATGTCGTAACCGTCGTCGCGGCCCGGCGAGGTCTGGAACGGCATCAGCCAGATCGTGGTGATGCCGAGCCCGTGCAGATAGTCGAGCCGGCGGAGCAGGCCCTTGAAATCGCCGATGCCGTCGCCGTTGGCATCCATATAGGTGCCGACGGAGAGGCAATAGATCACGCCGTTCTTGTACCAGAGATCGTCGATCATGCAGGGCAGCCCTCTTCGGTCCGCCCGCGACTGTCGGCGGCTGCGTGATAATTACGAGGGGAAGGGGAGGTTCCCGCTCTCTCCGTCGTCCCGGGGCGCGCAAAGCGCGAGCCCGGGACCCATAACCACAGGCAGTCGTTTTGCGATAACTCGGGGTGACCAGCTTGCGCGGTAAACCCCCTCCCTGTGGCTATGGATTCTCAGATGCGCAATTGCGCATCATAGCTCGCGCTTTGCACGCCCCGGAATGACGGGCAGGATGGAATCGGCTAATCTCCGCCCCATGGACAACACCGCCCGCAACATCGCTCTTGTTCCGCCGCCTGATCGCCGTCAATCCGAAACGGCGCTCGCCATCGCGCGCGGCACCGCGCGGCTGCTGCGCTCGCTCGGCTTCACCTGCATCAGCGAGTTGCCGCTGCCGTCGGGCCGGCGCGCCGATCTGGTGGCGCTCAACGAGCGCGGCGAGATCTGGATCGTCGAGATCAAGTCCTCGGTCGAGGATCTGCGCGCCGACCAGAAATGGCACGAATACCGCGCCCATTGCGACCGGCTGTTCTTCGCCTTCACGCAGGATTTGCCCTGCGAGATCTTTCCGCAAGATACCGGCCTGATCATCGCCGACGCCTACGGCGCGCACATGCAGTGCGAGGCACCGGAGCACAAGATCGCAGCCGCCACGCGCAAGCAGATGACGGTGAGGTTCGCCATGGCGGCGGCGCTGCGGATCAACCGGCTGGTCGATCCGCAAGGGCATGCGGAAATTTGGGAGTAGCGGCGCCGCGATCGCGGCTGGCGTAGGGGGGGG
>NZ_AKIY01000187.1 GCF_000282615.1 Bradyrhizobium sp. YR681
CGGGCTACGAAGCAACAATCACCCCTTCGGCCGGACCGGCGTGCCGTCCGCCATCGTCGTCACGCCCTTCCGCTCCACGATCATTCCGTACGCCCTCGGCTGACGATGGACGTCGAAATTGAATGTCGTGCGCTTGTAGGAATTGCAGAGATCGAGATCGCAGCGGGCGAGCGCGATCTCGTCACCCTTGGTGGTGCACCTCGCGACGATCTCCCCGGAAGGGGCGATGATGCAGCTGCCGCCGATATGGTCCACGCCCTCCTCGATGCCGGCCTTGGCGACGCCGACCACGAAGGTGCCGTTCTGATAGGCGCCGGATTGCATCACCAGATGATTATGAAAGAGCGAGAGGTCGTCGTGCTCGGGCGCAGGCGGATTGTGCACCGGCGTGTTGTAGCCGATCATCACCATCTCGACGCCCTGGAGCCCCATCACCCGGTAGGTTTCGCTCCAGCGGCGATCGTTGCAGATCGCCATCCCCATCACTCCGCCGAAAGCGTTCACGACACCAAAGCCGCTGCCGGGCTCGAAATATCGCTTCTCCAGATGCTGGAATTCGCGCCACGGTTCGTGCTCGGCATGGCCGGGCAGATGGACCTTGCGATATCTGGCGACGATCGCGCCGCTCTTGTCGACCAGGATGGAGGTGTTGTAGCGCCTGACAATCCCGGCCTCGACGACGAGTTCGGCATAGCCGAGATAAAACCCGATGCCGAGCTCGCGCGCGAGGTCGAACAGAGGCTGCGTCTCGGGCCCCGGCATCTCGCGCTCGAAGAAACTGTCGATCTCGGCCTGATCCTCGAAATACCAGCGCGGGAAGAACGTGGTCAGCGCCAGCTCGGGATAGACGATCAGGTCGCAGCCGTTCGCCCGGGCCTGGCGCATCAACGCCATCAGCCGCGCCACGACCTCGGTTCTCGTCTCGCGCCTTGCGACCGGGCCAAGCTGGCCGGCCGCAACATTCACAAATCTCGCCACACCTCTGTCCTTCGTTCGATTCCCGGGCCTTGCGTCGCCGAACTCTGTCGCGCACCGCGGATGCCGTCATCGCGCCCATGCAGATTCCGCGCCTGTAGAGTTCATTGTGCAGGGACAAGCCGACCCGAGCGCTCAATCCAGGAACTTTCGTTGCCGATCTGCAACGGTTCCCCGTGGTCTGAAGCCGGCCAAAAGAAACTCCCATTGCGGCCACGAACCGCTCTCACAACGCCGTGAGACGACAGGGGAACTACGATGCGTGCACAACGAGTCTGGACGGTGAACGGGGGGCCCAGCATCGGGCAGCTGCAAACCAGACTGGACGACCTGAACAAGCGTCTCAGTCAGCTTGAAAGCCAGAATCCGGAGAGCTGGAAGCTCGACGAACTGAGATCGAGTGCGCTCAGCCTGTCGCGCGAGATCGACGACATTCGCTGTGCCCAGGCGACGGCGGCCCTGAGCGAGTTGCTGCGGAAGTAGCCAGGCCCGTCGATTCGACGGCGCGCAGGATGGGGAGAGCGAAAGCAAAATCCGTCATGTTCCGCGAGCAGGATGCGCGATGGGTTTCGCGTCGCTCTACCCGTCCGACGAGCCCGACGATTCGCGGTCGGTTCCGGCGTTCAGTCCACGAGGCGCGCCGTGTACGTTCCGCCGTCGCAGGACGTGCAACATCCCTTGCAGGCTTCTTTGGCGTACATGCCCGCGCCCCAATGCGGCCCCTTCGCCTGCCCGAGGACCCAAGCCCCGTAGCATATCTTTTCGTTCTTGATGCAATTGAGCGTGTGGGAGTTGTTTCCCTTGTTCATCGTCCAGTTCTTGTCCCAGTTGGGCCATCCCCAGTGCCTGGTCTGCGAATAGAAGGCCACGGAAAGCGTGCGGCTCGTGGCATTCTCGATGTTCCAGGTGATCGTCGGGGTCGGGGTGTATGACGACGCGAGGTCGAAAGTCTGGCGGACCGGGGCCCCGCCGCAGCGTCGACAGCAATTGGTGCAACTGTCCTTGCCGGCGCGTCCCGTTCCCCACGATGCGCCGATCGGATCCGACTTCACGGACGCGCCATAGCAAATCAACTGACCCGGAGTGCAGGTGACGCCGTAGTTGCCGGTTGCACCCTTGTCGATCCTGTAGATCTTCGATTCCTCGGGATCGACGCGGGCGCGGGTATCTCCATCGTAAAAAGCAATCTGGATAGGCTCATCGACGCTGTTGATCAGAGCAAAATCGACCCGGCGCGGCTCTTCGGGCACTTCAGGCGCTTTCGCCTCGGGCTTCGGCTCGAGAGCCAGTCCTTCCTCCTTCAGCTTCCGGGCCGTTGCGGCCGTCAGGAATCGCGAAACGGGAAGCCCGTTGCGGGCCGTGTATTTTCGGAGATTGTCGCGGTCCGCCTCGCTGAGGCTGGCGCGGCTATCGGGCTTCGACGAGGAGCCGGCGACGGCACTCTGGAGAGCCCAGCGGACATAGGTCAGGTCGGACTGGGAAATGCTCAGGAAACGCTCGAAGCGCTCTCGTCCCGAGACGTCGGCCATCAGCGATTCCGCATCGAACGGGCAAAACTGTTCAAGCTTTTCCGCGATGTCCTCGACGTTCACCCGTTCATAGCGGCCGCTGGCATGACCTCGATCTTCGGTCAGCCTCGCCGTCAGAAAAAAGACCTTCTGGGATCCGATCGACTTCCATAACTCCGAATTCTTGAGCTCGGCGACCGGAATATTCTCCCTGGTGCTCACCGGTCGCCTGACGTTGTTCTGAACGAGCTGGATCTCCGCATGCAGCCGCGCCTCGCCGACGACGAGATCGACCCGATCGAGCCCCCGGGTCACCAATCGCAGCGTAGGGGCAAGGTCGGCATTGAACGCGACGGTCGGAGCAAGGGACACGGTGCAGCTTCGCGACGACCTCGATCCGAGGCCCGACAGCTCAAAGCGATCGTTCTTGAACAGAACCTCGGCAGCCGCACATTGCACGGACAGCGCAATCGCAAACAAGGCCGATACCGCACCGGAAATCCAACGACGTGTCATCGCACACTGATCCTGCCCCGACACCAGGGCCCCCGAGGCGGGGACAGGTCAATGACCGCTCGTCGCCCGCACCCGTCGCCACCGGTGTCCCCCGCGAATATTATTTCCGGCCCAACCATCGATGCAAATGGAAAGCAGATCCGGCTGCTGTCTTGACAACGAAAAGTTGCCTCCTGATACTGTCCCGATACTGCGATCGATTGTTGTACGTTCTCGTTTGAAGGCCCCGGGCATGGCCAGGTCCGTCAGCTGCAAGGAAGGGATATTCGCTCTGCTCGCTGTCGCGTTGCTGCTCTCGCCTGGCCGGGAGGCCGCGGCACAGGCTGCGTGCAATTGCTCGGTGAAATTGGGTTCCTGCTTCGCCAGGATCAGCTTCAGGCACGAGGTGGCCCATATCAGCGTCAACACATCCCAGTGCGCGCAGGTCGCCTATTCCGTGAACGGCAACCCGACCGCGGCGACGATCACGGACGGCAGCGGCGACCAGGACTGGCTCGGAGTCCCCGACGGAGTGCCGGTCTCTTTCGAGTCCTGCTCGATTTGCGCGTCAGGCACCGAAGCTGCGCGGGATGCCGGCGGGATCAAGCTCAACGTCAGCCCGACCGGCCGACGAGACCCGACGAAGGCCAACGAGATCCGCAAGGACGCGCTGAAGCTGCTTGGCCGCCCCGGATCATGAGGCGCCACAGGCATGTCCCGTGAGAATGCAAACTCCCCCGGGCTGCCGCCGATGAGCAGCAGCGCTGTCAGCCGCAGGCACTTTCTGGCCCTGTCCGCTGCGGGAATGGCCTGCCTGCCGGCCAGGGCATTCGCGCAGACCGTCTGCGACAGGATCGAGCCGACGATCCTCCAGCCGCGCATCCAGCGGGCGGTGTCCCTGCGACAGGTGATCCAGAAACTCGCCGACGGCAATCCGGTCAAATTCCCCGGCCTGACCAGGCTCGATGGCTATGTCATCGACGAGGAGAACGACGATATCGGACTCATCGGCCTCGCGGAGCCCGGTCAACGTGACCTCGAGGCCGCCGATTTCGTCGTGGCCTTGCGATCGGCGTTCCTGCGGGGAATGCACGACGGCGTCAACTACGACTTCAGCGCCGCCATCTCGATCGACCCGAACCCGGAGGTGTTTCGCCGCCTGCGCGACATCCGGACCACAAATCCCGACGGCCGGCACTCATATGAGGACGTCTGTCGCGCGCCGCAGACGGTTCGCGTCGACGGCATGATCCGCGCCTCGCGCGTCGCGGCGCTGCTGGTCGATGCCGATTATCGCATGAAGCAGGTCAGCCAGGGCGCCCTGAAGCTGCCGACGAGCAAGCCGATCGTCGGCGACTTCGACGCCAGGATTGCGATTTGGCGGTCTCAGCTGGACGCAAAGGGGGCGAGCGACCTCGTCGCCAACATCACCAGATATTGGTTCACCCCCGGCCAGTTCGGCTACATCGCAAGCGAGGACGGCGCGGACACGATTTATCTGGACCGCGCACAGGTCCTGCTCAAGGACGAGGCCGAAGTCCTGACCGCGGGCGCGAGCAAGACCGTCGCGTCCGGATCAATCGACACGTACGCCCGCGCCTTCACCTGTGCCTGGACGGCATCCATGGAGGAGACCTATCGCGCCGAGCCGATCTGGCGGGAGCTCTACAACATGTATCGCCACTTCGCCGTGGCACGCATCATGGCGGAGACCGGCGCATTCAACAGGGTGAAGCTCGACATTGCCTTCCTGCTGGACCGCTACAAGGTGCCGAACGTCAACCTGCCCGCCTCGCTGCCGGGATTGAGCCGGATCGTCACCCATTCGACCAAAAGGCGATCGACGACGTGGAATGCGGCCTACGCGGTCTGCGGTGGCGTCCAGGTCGGCTTGTCCAAGGTCGCCAAGTCCGGCGATTCCGACGGGAACGTCCAGCGCACGGGGCAGAACGTGTTGTCCTCGCGGCCTTCGCGCGACACGCTGGCCTGGAATGTCGTGCCGGGCTCGCTGAAGAGCGTCTTCAAGAAGAAGCCGGCGCCCGACGCCGGCGCGTCATCGGAGCGCGCGGCTCCCGCCGGCACGGGCTCGATCAAGGACCTGTTTCCTCCCGTGACGACCGAGAAGCCGATCGCGGCCCCGTCGCTTCGCGAGCTCTTCCGAACCTGAGCTTCGCCTCGCGTCACGACCGGATGTCCCGCTCCGTGTCCGGCGGACGACAGGGTACGGCAAGCGACGGACAATATGGTTAACGAGATATTAAGACTCGACGACCATGATCCGGACGACGAAAACAAGGACAGCATTCGTGGCGATCGGCCGAACCATCGCGATCCTGTGTTGCGGCCTGGGATTTTCGTCATGGGCGGCAGCCGACCCGCTGCCTGCGCCGGTCTGGGATCTGTTTTCCAACAACCGGCAACCGCAAGCCGTGCGAGCGGCGGGCGATGCCGCGCCGCGGACGCCGCCGCAGCAGGTCGACGCGCCGAAAGCGGTGCCCGCAGCTCCCAAGGAAGCTCCTCAGATAGCTGCCAAGACAGCTGTCAAGACAGCTCCCGTCGCGCTGGACGCCGTCCCCGACGATTTGGTGATCCGCAACATGATCGGCCAGATGATCATGATCGGCTTCCCGAGCAGCGCGCGTGACGAGAGCTGGCAGCCCCGCATCGGGCGGCTGGTCAGGGACGGCAAGATCGGCGGCATCATTCTCTTCTCGGAGAACGTCATCAACCCGCGCCAGGTCAAGCAGCTCACCGATTCCGTGCAGGTCAGGGAAGGCCCGCAACCGTTCATCTGCGTCGATCAGGAAGGCGGCGCGATCCAGCGACTGACCGCCAACAAGGGGTTCATCGGAACGCCCGGCGCACAGCAGATCGCGGCGATGGCACAGGCGCAGGCCTTCCAGTATTACCAGAGAGCCGCGCAGGAGATGGCCCATCTCGGCATCAACTGCAATTTCGGACCGGTCCTCGACCTCAACGTCAACCCCGACAGCCCGATCATCGGCGGCCTTGGCCGCAGCTATTCGGCGGAGCCGCGCAAGGTCGTTACCTATGCAAGGTCATTCATCGACGCCCATCGCCAGGCCGGCATCCTGACGGCTGCAAAACATTTCCCCGGCCACGGATCTGCGAAGGAGGATTCGCACGAACAGGTGGTCAACGTCTCCCGCACATGGAAGGAGATCGAGCTCGAACCGTTCCAGGCGATCGTCAAGGACGATCCGACGGACATGGTGATGATCGGCCATCTCGTGCATCCCCGCTTCTCGGACGGAGACCGCCCCTCCAGTCTCTCGCAACACACCATCAAGGACATCTTGCGCGACCAGCTCGACTATCGCGGCCTCGTCGTGACCGACGACCTCGATATGGGCGCCATCCGCAAGCGCTACGGCGTCGAACAGGCGGCCGTGATGGCCATCGAGGCCGGCAACGACATCGTCATCGTCGCCAACACGAAGGTGCCGGATCCCTTCATCGCCGATCGCGTCGCGGACGCGGTGTTTCGAGCCGTCGCGGAGGGCCGGATCAGCCGCACGGCGATCGAGGAATCCTACAGCCGGATTCTCGCCGCCAAACGCAAGCTCGCCGAACGCCGCAACTACGTGCTCCAATCCGGCGCGCGGCTCCAGTAAAGCAACCGGAAGACGTCACTTGGCGCCGCTCACGATGTCGTCGCTCAGGCGCCGCTCCACGATCTGCCGCTTCATCCAGCACCAGCGCTTCGACTTGACGTAGGAAAAGCCGACGCAGGACGCGTTGCTCTGGCAAGCGCTCGAGCATTGGTCCAGCGAGATATTGCGAAGCCCGCCCGCAAGATCGCCGCCCGGCAGATCGATGCCGTTCTGGATCGTGATGGCGAAACGCGGCACCGACACGGCAACCAGCGACGCCGAAACGGCCTCGATGCTCGGTTTGGGCTGTCCCGTGCCGGTCTTCAGGATGCAGACATTGCGCCGCTTGTTGAAGGTGAAGGCCCGGCAGCTGCCATTGTCACGGCAAGCCGCCCGGCAGTCGTCGAAGCTGGAGTTCAGCAGCCACGGCTTGATGTCGTCACCGTCGAAGTCGGTATTCTCGTAAGAATAGAACTCGCGCGCGGCGGGCGCCGGCGAGGGCGTTGGCGAGGGCGTTGGCGAGGGCGTCGATGAAGGCCAAGGGGGAGGCGTGGGCGTCGGCGGCGGTGGCGGCGGGTTGGCGAGATTGGCCAGCGCTTGTCCGTCCGCCGTCAGCCGACGGGCGCTCTCGGCCGTCAGATATTGGGAGATCGGCAGCCCGTTTTCACCGGCATAGCGCTTGAGATAGCCGCGCTCCTGCGCCGACAGCGACGAGGCCTGGTCCGGCTTGCCCGACAGCGCGCCGTATTTCTGGCCGAGGGCCCAGCGGATGAGCGTCAGATCGGACACCGACGTCCGCAGCGTGCGCTCGCCCTGCTCGCGGGCCGACAGATCGCTCATCAGGCTCTCCGCGTCGAACGGGCAGACGGCTTCGACCTTTGCAAGAATGGCGTCCAGATCCACCCCTTCATATCGGCTGCTCACGAACTTGCCGTTCCCGGCGAGCTGCGCGGTCACGAAGAACAGCCGTCGCGATTTCAGCGCCTTGCCGAGCTCCGAGGCACGGAACTGCTCGGCCGTGCCGCCCTCCACCGTCGCGAAGGGCTGGCGGCCGTTGCGCTGGACGATCAGCTGGCCGGTGTATTGGGACGGCTTGTCGATGCCGAAGGACAATTGCGCAGCGCCCGTGGTCACCAACCTGATCCGCGGCGCAAGGTCGTCCCCGAGCACCCGTGCGGGCTTCAACAGCACGGTGCAGTTTCGCGACGTCCGCGCTCCGCTCCCCGAGATCTCGCTGCCGGCGTCGCTCGACAGCAGCTCGCCCCTGGCCGGGCCCGTGAGAGCGGCGATCAAGACCAGGCCGAGCACGGCCCTGACGGCATGCCGACACGTCCACGACACCCGACAGGCGCGATGCTGTCCTGCAAGCCCTGCGGGGCGGTCAGTTCGCAAAACGGGAATGCTCATCGCATGGCATGACTCGCGCTGATCTTGCGATTACTGCGCGGTTTCCTTCCAAATCGAATCATTCACCGTGAGCCATAGCCTGATCGTGTACCATTCCGATTGTGCCGCGTAGGGGGGGCGCGCGGGAAGGATCGATGTCGGCGTGAGCGTCCGCGGCAGGAACGTCATCATGCGTTTCTCGTTTCCTGCCGCCAGCACCGGCGCGAAATTTCGCAAGCTCACGACCGCGTTCTTCTGGCTCTCTCCGACCCGAACCAGCTCCATGACGATCTCGTCCGCCATCGCCTCCGAATAATCGACATAGCGCACGCGCGGAACGTTCTTGAGCTGCCGGCTGGCATTCTTCAGATCATCGCCCGGCTCCGGCGTCACCTGCGCGAATATCGCCGAGGGCTGGGTGTGAAGCGAGAGCTCGAAATTGCCGATGTTGACCGGCAGGCTCGACGCCGTGGTGGCGAGCTCGACGTCGGCTCCGGACAGCACCACCAGCACCTGCGCGGCGGCGTCATCGGCCTTCAGGCTGTTGTTCATCGTCACGAGACCATCGAGGAGCGGCTCGCGCTCGCCATCGGTGGTCTGATCCACGCCGGAAGGATGCCAGACCACCTTCTCGACCTCGCTCAGCGACATCTTGCCGAGGAACGCGCTCTTGTTGCTCCTGGTGGCACCGAACGTGGCCACCACGGTCGAGCGAATCCGCTTGCGAAGCTGTTCGTTGCGGCCGAGCGATTTGAGAACGCCTCCGACCGCCCGCTCCAGGAAACCATTGGTGCTGCCGCTGACATCGACGACGAAGTCGAGGTCGATCGGCCGTTCCGAGCCGGATTTTGCGGTTTCGAACGCCTGGTACATCTGCCGGGAGATCGGCATCATCACCGACATGATCTTGATCTGCCGGCCCAGCACATCCACCGCATCCCGCTCGACGACCGGGAGTTTCAGCTGAAAGGACGGCTCGGCCTCGAAATATTCCTCGTAATCATATTGCGAGCTCTGCCGGTTCTCGCCCGACAGGAATTCATTGAGCCTGACCGCGCTTTCCCAGAATTGAATCTTCGGCCGGTCCGGCCGGTTATAGCCGGACGTCGAGGCCAGCCATTGCGGCGAACCCATGGTGGTCAGATAGGTCGAACGAACATAGACATATTTGTCGTCCTGGAGCTTCAGCTTCAGATAGCTGGCGGGCCCCTCGGTCGCCTCATAGGCCTTGCCGAATTCGAAGTTCTGCGGATGGCTGTCGGTCAGCGCCTCGGTGTCGGACACCGGAAGCGGGCTTGCCTTTGCGAAGGCGAAGACCTTGGGCGCAGCCGGCGACGGGGACGCTGGCGTCGCCTGCGCAAGCTGCATCGTGGCTTCCGCGGCGCGCGCGCCGTTGAAACAAAGGGCTGGCAACGCCAGCGCCGACGCAGCGATGAGGCACCATGCACGCAGACGCGGCATCAACCTGGACATCTTCATGGGCCGGCAATCTCCCGCTGCGACCAGGCCATCATGCGCGCGTTTGGCAAGATCATTTGAAACCAAGACCGACCTCGGACACGTAGAACAGGGTGCAATTCGGACCGGAGGGAGCCACCGGCCTTCTCGTCTCGTCCACCAGCCGGGCCACGCCGTCCGCGTATGTCGAAACGAAGGCCCGCGCCTTTTCTTTCTCGTCCCCCTTCAGCTCTGCCAACGATTTGAGGGACCAGTCGGGAAGAGTCTTGGGCAGCCGCGGATAGGTCTTGCTGTCGCCCATCTGGAGCACGTCGAGGATGCTCGGCTGCGGCCTGCCGGTCGTGCCGGCGAAATCCGCAATGATCTTCGATCGCATCGCGCCGTCCGGGGCCCACAGGTTCTGTACGTTCTTCAGATGATTTTGGAGAGCGACCGCCGATTCAGCCGAGAGAACATAGCCGCGCTCATCAAACACGTCCTGGGCGTCGAGCACCAGCTTGCCGGAGAGCCCTCCACGATCCGGCGGCGTGTCGGTCGCAGCGCGTGGTGTCGCAGCCGACAGAGAGAGCGTCGTACGCAATTTCAAGGCCAGCAAATTGGCTTCCTCGGCGCTGACCAATCGCCGTGTCGCGGTGACCGAGCCCGGGCCTTCCTCGAGCACTTCGCCGCTCTGGCGAGAATTGACCGGCTCCTTCAGGTACGCGATGCTGAACCCCGGCATCCGCGCGGTGACGATCTGAAGCCATTTGCTGGGCTGCCCCGACGGCGTGTGGGGAATTGCATCGCTCGCACTGACGGTATCCAGGAATTTTTCCAGGCGCTGCGGGATGGTGCTGGGGATGGAATAGGCTCCCTTGACCCAAAACACCTTCTCGACCTTCCGCGAGCGCATCAGGGTCTCGAAGTCGTCGAACAGTTCGAGCAGCTGCGCTTCATCCAGAACATCGGGACGAGACAGCCCTTTGTCGGCCGCGGCCTTCACCAGTGCACCAAATGACTGGTATTGCCCCGCGGTTCGCGTCGATCCCGCCTGATCGACGAGCTGCCACTCGATGTCCAGGTCGATACGATCGCTCCCGGCCGCATTCAAGGAGTTGTCGATCAGATCCAGACCGGACACCGCCAGTTCCGCGGCGCCGCCGACGACGAGAATACGAAGGGTCTTGCCGGGCTTCGGCGCCACGTTCACAGCCGGGCGGCCCCGCGTTTCGCTCATCCCCGGGATCGATATCAACAACGTGGTCGAGCTGCCCTCGCGCGTGGCGCGAACCAGCTCATACGGGACGAGCTTTTTCACACTGTCGGCGACATCGATCTTGCCGTCGACGGGAAACGCGGCATTGCCGACGGCGACATAGTCGAGCCCGTTCACCGATGCGGCATCGTTGCGGGCTCCGACGGTCTGCAAGGATGCGAACTTCACGTCCTTCGGTCCCTGTTTGACCATTCTGGTATGGACATCACAAACGACGTCCTGAGCCGGCGCTTTGCCTGGACCGTTGAGCGGCTTCGTCGCCGGAGCCATCGCCTCCTTCAGACGCAAGCTCTCGGAGCTTTTGTTGTCGAGCCCCAGCTCGCTCAGGGATTTTTTCGGACCCTCAGACTTTGCCGGCGGTGCAACCGCCACCTCGCTTCCCGGACCAAACGGCTTTGATAGCCCCGAAGCCGGGCCGGACGTTGCAGGACCATTTTTCTCGGGAAACAGGCCTTCGATCGACGAAGAGCCGGGAATATTCTCTGGCGGCCTTACAGGCTCAGCAGAGAACCCACCCGACCGATCAACGATCGTTGCTCCGGGCTCCGAAGCCGACGGCCTTTGACCGGCTCTGCTTCCAGTATCAAAATCATCGACTGGCTCAAGATATCTGTCTGAGTCTCCAATTTTGCAGCCGATCCTATAGAGATCGGGGCGAGCTCGAGCGATAGGCCGGGGAAAGAACGTGTTGAACCGACCGTACCACAAGTCCGCAGATTCCGATCCATCGGGCTTGAAGTCGATTGTTACTCCAATCGGCATGATGAAGTCAGGCTCCACCCTGGGATCACCTGTCAAACTCCACATGCCCACGATTTGAGGATACTTCGTTTTGAAAGTGCCTTCCTTCAGCTCGACGCCGCCGGTTGTGGGAACCCAACCCATTCCACGGCGTTCCGGCTCTGGATTAAGCCGATCGTTCGGATCTCCTATCCAGTAAGGGAAAATCCAGATTAGTGTGCCCCTCTTAAAGCCCGGGACGACGCGGTAGTTAATACATCTTTTGAAACTAGGCTCGATCTCCGCGATCTCGCTTGCAGCCTGCGCCCTCGCTTCCTCGATGGACACGAGCAGTCCTCCGAGTGCGACGAGAGTGAGGAGCCCGCGCTTCCAGATCATGGCAATCGGCTTCCCTCAGTCTTGCCGGACGTTGGCGCGGTCGGCTTCAGCAGCAACTCGCCGATTGATCCCGTTGACGTCTTCCCCTTGTCCGGATTGGCCCCCGCGGAAAGCGGATTGACCGAGCCGGGATGATCTACGTCACGAACAGCCTCGAGATGATCCGTAGACGTACCCGCGATACACTCGATGCTGAAACGTTCAGGCATTGCGATATCCGCGCCTCGCGGCACGAATTCGTGGAAATAGCCATGCCACGCTTTCACAGGTGGCGATGAAGCAGGAAAATCGGGAGAGAAGTCGATCGTGATATTGGTAGGCAGAATGAACTCATAACCGATAGCAGCGCCTGGGGATCTCGATCCGTCCGTCGAGCCTGGTGCTGGTCTAGGGTCGCTTGCAAATCGCACAATTCCGACAACCACTGGAATTTGGGTTATGAACGTACCCCCTTTGGCTTCTTCTGCGCCTCCCACGTTGACCCATCCAACTCCACGGCGCCGTTTTTCATTGTTGATCGCAACTCCCTTGGCGTCGCCAATCCAGTAGGGAAATATCAAAAGGCTCTTCCCTTCCTTAAGTCCAGGAACGACGCGATAATTCGCGCATCTGCGGAAGGCAGGTTCGATCCCCGCAATCTCGCTTGCGGCCTGCGCCCTCGCTTCCTCGATGGACACGAGCAGTCCTCCGAGTGCGACGAGAGTGAGGAGCCCGCGCTTCCAGATCATGGCAACCAGCTTCCCTCAGCCTTGAAGGACTTTGGCGGGGTCGGCTCGCGCGGTCCTGATCGCCGGGTAAATTGCCGAAGCGATCCCCACGATCACCGACGACACCAGGATGATAATATAGAACTGGCCGACCGGCGCGAACACCTTCTCCAGACCTGCGCCCGGATTTTGATCCGCCAAAAACCTTCGCGCACTGTCGACCAGCACGCTGCCGATCGCAAGTCCGACCGCGGCGCCGACCAACGACATGATGATCGTCGAGATGACCTGCGTGATCACCAGATCGCCGCGCCGCATGCCGAGGATGCGCCACAACGCAAATTCGCGCTCGCGCAGCTTCGCGCTCGAAAACAGGTTGGTGGCGACCGTCAGCGCGACCGCGGCGACGATCAGGACCAGCAGCGGCACGAAGATGTTCCAGGCGAGGTCGCGGACGTCCAGCACCCATTTGAACTTCCAGATCTCGGAATCGGGCTTGTAGCCGAGCTGCGAGAGCTGCTGGAACACCGGGATGATGTCCCGGATCTCCTTGGTATAGACCTGGAGCTGGTCTTCCCATGGAAACGAGATGATCTCGCCGATCTTGCCGCGATCCTCGGTCCAGGCATCGCCGGCCTCGTTCAGCGGCATGACGATGACGCCGTCGCGGTCGATCTTGTAGCGGTCGAACACGAGCTGGGTCTTGTTCGGCAGATACAGCTGCCTCCCGCCTTCGGCGAACAGGATGATGCCGACGACCTTCAGCTGGATCTTGCGGATGCGGGCCGTCAACAGCTGACCGGTCCTGGCGAATTGCGGCACCTCGATGGTCACCGACTTGCCGATGAAATCGGAATAATGCCGGGTGCCGTCGCCGAGGCTGGCGGCCTCCGTGAAGAGATCCTGGAGCAACGAGACCGTCACGATGACCTCGAGCTCTTCGTTGTCAGGGTTGAAGGGACCGCCGGCGACGAAGTTCAGGAGCCGGTATTCGGGATCGTCGGGGTGCAAGCCCATCGCCGAGTAGATGGTCTTCTGCCCATCGGCGGCGTAGATCCCCATGATCGTCGCACGTCGCGGCACGATCGCCTGGATGTTGGGCCAGGCCCTGATGGTCTCGACGACCGGGAATCTCACCTCACTGCCCTGATCGACGGTCCGGGGCTTGATCTCCAGCCGGTTGAGCCGCGATCCCCTCGTCATCGCGTCGTTGAGAAAGGCCTGCGCGCCGACGATGACGGACGAGAATACGCCGATCTGGCACACCCCGACGCACAGCGAGACGAGCACGAGAAAAAGGAATATCGGCCGCTGGAAAGTCTCGCGGATCGCCTCCGCCAAGAGGATCCGAAGCGGCGCACGCGGCATCCAGCCGTACAGGATCTTGGCGCCGGGTGCAGGCAGCCGGGTCGCGATGTCAGGTGCAGCCGATTGAGCCGCATCCGGCGCGAGCTCGCGGAGGACACCCTTCGACAGTTCGAGCTGCCGCCCGGTCTGGTAGAAGACCTTGTCGTGGGACACGACGATGACGGTGTGGCCAGCGTCGCGCAACGCCAGCAGGAGATTCAGCACCTCCTGCTTCCGGCTTTCGTCGAGACTGGCGGTCGGCTCGTCGGCCAGGATGATCGCCGGACGGTTGATGACCGAACGCATGATGGCCGCGCGCTGCTTCTGGCCGCCCGAGACCTGATTGGGGCGGCTCGACAGAATCTTATCGTCGAGCTCCCGCCCGGTGAAGAAGGACGGAGCCAGGGCCTGGATGCGCTCTCGCGCGCTGCGCCTTTCGGCGGACGTTCCCTGCAGGCGGATCGGCAGCTCGATGTTTTCGCGCACCGCCATGTGCGCGAACAACTGACCGTCCTGAAAGATGAAGCCGATATTGTTCGAGCGGAGTTCGTCGCGATACCAGAGCGGCTGCGATTTGACCTCGTCGCGGCCGAAAAAGTACTCGCCTTCGAAATCACCGTCGAGCATTCCGATGATTCTGAGCAGCGACGTCTTGCCGGATCCGCTCTCGCCGCGGATCACGTTGAACGATCCCGCCTGGATATCGAGGCTCAGATCCTTCAACACCTCGGCGACTTCGCCGCTCGCACTCCGATAGCTCTTGCGAATGTTGCGGAGCGACAGCACCGCACCGGCATGTGATGAAGGGGCAACCCCCTGGATCTTCAGATCCGGCGTGTCACGCCCGTCATCGCGCGTGAGGACAGCGTCCGATGTCACCTTGTCCGTCATTGATCGCCAACTAGCGGCCTGTGTGGTTCAGCTCAGGGCAATTGCGACACCGGCATCCAGACCGCCGGACTCTTGTCCAATTCCTCCAGATGGGCATCGAAGAATTGGGTCATGGTCTTGCTGGCATCCTGAATGCGCCGGGTCAGGGCCAGGCGTTCATCCCGGGTGAGACCGGCCAGATACTCGAGATTGAACTCAAGCAGCTTGGTCCTGAACTGGATGCCCAGCCGCTTCTTGATCGTGACGGCGATGTTTTCCTTCGGATCGTAGTCTTCACCCGCGATGGCAGCCAGCGCCTGGGCAGCACTCTCCTTCATTGCGTTGACATCGACACCTGTCACGCCGAGTGCGGCGAACAGGTTGATCAGACGCTCGAGCGTCCGCTTCTCGACCTGGATCTGCGGTTCGAGCAGGTCAGGATTCTCAAGGACGAACCCTTCACGGATCAGGACACCGCCCTTGCCAGGATCGACGTTGAACTTGATGCCGGCAGCGCGCAGACGATTGAGCTTTTCGCCATCGAGCACCGCGAGGGGAATCGTGGCGTAGCCGCGGTAGTCGAACTCGAGCTTGGAGAGATCCTTCTTGCCTTCGGCGTAAGTCTTCTCCGCCCTGCTGGTGAGCTGCGCAGCGAGTGCACCGGTGACGCGCCTGCGGCGCTCTTCATCGTCACCCTTGCCCCATTCGATGAACTGGCCGCCCGAACCTTCGCCGATGGTCGTCAGCACCGAAACGAGATTTGGCCCCGTGGTGGGTCCGGCCTGGACCGAAATCACCGGAATACTGTCCGTCAGCAGGTCGCTGGCGATCTTGCCGGGCTCGATGCCCGGCGGGACACCGTTATGGATCTTTCCCAACGTCGTCGGCTTCGCGTCGTCGCTGAGCACGGCGATCAAGATTCGACGGCCGCCGCCGCTTTGGTCAGCACCGGCACTTTCGGCCCAGGGGAACAGATGATGAGCTATATAGACCGCGTCGAGAACCGGCTCGGGAGGATCGCCACCACCCTTCATGTATTCCGGCTTCGCCGCACTGGCGAGCGCAGCCACAGCATCCTGCACGGTCTGCGGCTTGATGATCACGTATTTCTCGTCGTCGCCCTCGTCGCGAAAAAACACGAAGCCGATGCGCGAAGCCTTTTGAACCTCGGCCGGCAGGCTTTCGAACGCCGTCTTGATGTCCTGCGCCACCTTGCCCGCAAATGGCGCCATCGAGCCCGTTGCGTCGAAGGCGATCGCGAAGGTCGCGCTGGTCATCGCCTCGTTGAGTTTCTTGAGGGTCGCGTCCTTGTTGTCCTTGGACGTGTCGATGACGACCTTCGTCTCGGGCGGCAGCGCCGCCGGCAGCAGGACGTCGAAGACCCGCTTGTCGACGGTTCCGCGCAGCTTCTCGGTCTTGCTGCTCAGGACCGGATAAGGCCGGGTTGCCCGCTCGCGCTTCAACGTGGACTGCAAATCCTCCTTGTAGGCCGGCTTGCCCAGATTGATGTTTCCGGACTCCAGAAACTTCTGCAGCATGTCGTGGTCGTCCCAGGCCACGATCTCCGGACGGTCGCCGGTGAAAGCCACGGCGCTGAAGTTCAGCGCCTCGCGCGTCGGCCAGGGATGGACCTGATCCTTCAGGACGTAGCCGACCTTGCCCTTTTCGGCCTGCTCGACCGTTTCGGCCGGCAGATCCGTGACCTTGTAGAACTGGTCTTCCTCGCAGATCACGAAATACGGCGCCAGCAAATCCAGGGTGAATGCGGCGTCCGCACCACCCGGTGCCTTCTTGGCCTCGACCTTGTCGGAACCACCGACGACCTTGAAGATGAAACCACTTTCCGTGGTCTTCATCTTGGGTGCGGTACAGGCTTCTGCCACTGAAAAAAGCGAACAGGTGCCAATCAGCGTAGCGAGCGCCAATCTCGGAAGCATGAATCCCCCACTCAACAAATAAAATACGTCGTCAGGTTATATGCCACACGGCCTCGTTGCAACGGCATTCCGTACACGGAGCGACCAATCCTTTCGTCCTACGGCAAGTACGCGATCGGTATCCAGACGGCCGGGCTCTTGTCGAAATCCTCCCTGTGCGCCTCGAGAAAGCGACTCAAGATTGCTCCGGCGTCCTGGATGCGCCTGGCCATGGCCAGCCGCTCTGCGGGGTTCATCCCCGAGAGATCGCCGATATTGATGTCGAGCAGTCTGGTCCGAAACTGGATTCCGAGCTGCTTCTTCACCGTCGTATCGACGTTTTCCGAGGGATCGTAGGCCTCGCCATCGATCGCGGCCAGGATTTGGACGGCACATTCCTTCAGCGCGGCCGCATCGACGCTGATCGCGCCAAACGAGGAGAACTGGGCGATCAGGCGCTCAAGCGTCTGCTTGTCGATCTGGATGACCGGCTCGAGCAGCTCGTCGTTCTCCACGAGGTATCCCTGACTGAGCAACGCGCCCTTGCCGGCGTCGATGGAGAACCCGATACCGGCCGCGCGGAGGCGGGCGAGCTTTTCGCCATCGAGGACGGCGAGCGGCAGCTTCATGTTCCCCGGCTCACCGGACTGCACGAAGGAAAGATCTTTTTGGCCTTCGACATAGGTCTCCCGCGCCGTGGCAACAATGCGCTCCACGAGAGCGGCCGCGATCTGTCGGGTTTGATCGGTGCCGTCTTCCTTGCCGCCGCGAATGAACGTTCCGCCGGTGGCTTCGCCGAGCGTCGACAGCACGGGGCCCAGATTTGGGCTCGCCCGGGGGAAGTTCTGGACCGAAATGACCTTGATGCCGTCGTCGACCAGATCGGCAGCAACCATGGACGGGGTGAGCCCCGCAGGCACGCCGTCGTGAATCTTGCCTATGGTCGTCGGCTTTGCGTCGTCACCCAGCACGGCAACGACGAGTTTGCGCCCCGCATCGTCCCACGGAAAGAAATGCTGGGCGATGTAGACGGCATCCAGCACCGGCTCGGCGGGATCTCCGCCCCCTCTCATGAAGGAGCCCCTCGCGGCATATCTCAACGCGCTGATCGCGTTGCCGACGTTCTGGGGCTCGATCACCAGGTACTTCTCCTCGTCCGTCTCGTCGCGGAAGAAGACGAAACCAATGCGCAGGGCATTCAGGATGTCTTTGGGCAGACCATCCACAGCTGCCTTGAGCCGGTCGGCGATGGCCGAAGCCAGCCTGTCCATGTCGGACGTCGCGTCGTATGCGACCGCGACCGTCGTGCTGGTCATCGCCTTCTCGAGCTTCTTGAGCAGCGCATCGTTGCGGCCACCGCCCGGCTCCCCGAAGACGATCTTCGCGTCAGGCGACGTCGCCGGAAGCAGAACCCTGAAAATCCGTTTCTCGAGAGTGCCGCGCAATTTCTCGCGCCTGCTGTCCAGCACGGGAAAAGGACGCATCGCAGGCTCGCGGCGCAGGATGCTCTGCAAATCGTCCCGAAAAGAGGGTGGCGCCAGCTTGGCATCACCGGACCCGAGAAACTTGCGCAGGCTCTCCGCATCATGCCAGGCGACGACTTCCGGGCGCGCGGCGTCAAGGGCGAACGGACCGGGACGCAAGGCTTCGCGCGTCGGCCAGACATGCACCTCGCTCTTGAGGACATAGCCGGTCTTGCCGGCCCCGGCCTGCTCGACGGTCTGGGCCCGAACGCTGGTGATCTTGTAGAACTGCCCCTCCTCGCAGATGACATGGTAGGGCGTGAGCGGGGCAAGCGTGAAGGCCGTCTCCTTGCTGTCCGAACCGGCCCTGACCTCGATCCTGTCCGAGCCGCCGACCACCTTGACGATGAAGCCATCGTCGGTGGTCTTCATGCTGGCGGACTCGCAGCCTGCGGCCGCACTTGAAAAGACGAGCAGGCCTCCCAGGATCGGCGCGAGCACAAGTCCCTTGGACATGTTTCCCCACTTTCAAATCGTGCAATCAAATCGTGCAAAATGACGGACCGGAAGGCTACGCCAGCCGCCCGGAGAGTCTCATTCGTCCTCACCGGTGACCAACATTGACGGCACCGATGTACAGGCAAGCGGTCCGGATGCTAGGCATTGATCGGCGTTTGGTCTATCTAGATATCTTGAGTTGCATTGCATCTCGGGCGGTTTTTCCGAGTAATTTTCAGCGTCTTTTTCTCGCGGGACTGTGACTCGATGATTCGCGGCAAGGCCAACAGGCTGATCCTGGCACTATGCTTTGTCCTGGCTCCCCTGACCGATCGGATTGCACGGGCCCAGGCCGCCAAACCAGAAGCCTGGTACCATCAATGCGCGAACTGGACGCCTCCCCCCTGGGACAAGCCGGGCACCAAACGATTGCTGTTTCCGGTCAAGCTGCCGCCCGGGGAATTTCCCGGGACGTTCACCCGGAATAGCAGGAGTGATGCCGGAGCATTCGTGTCTCCCGGCGACATCGTCGTCAGCCTGATCAGCGAGCCCGGGCGCACCGAGCCTTCAACCCAGTTCGTCACGCGATCGGGAGCGCCGATCGAGTTTTTTGCGGACGCCTCGGATGCACGGCGGATCGTCAGCAACGGCCGACTGGCCAGCGCTCCTCCGTTTGGATCCGCCCTCTATGCCATCGCATGTGTGAAAAGTGCATCCGGCGCCCTCGTGCAGGATGAAACGGCTCCCGGGCGTCCGACGAGGATGGCGACGCCCTCCGATGGGGAGCCCAGGCTGATCGACCTTTTCGCCAGCCGCGAGACATCCGTCGCAGAGCGAAGCCGCCGCGGTGCCGTGGACGCACCAACCAGCGCTCCTGCTGCGAGCGGCGCAAATCCGCCGGCTTCCCCGAAAATCTCCGACTTGTTCGGCGGAGCGGCGGCCTCGCCGTCCGACGACCCCAAATCGGGCAGAGACGGCACGCCCGCCAGCGCGCCCGGGCGGCCGGGCGCGGCGGCGATATCGCCGGAAAGCCCGGCAACACCCGCCGACACCGCGACGGCGCCGACGGTCAAGGCGCCGGAGGCCGCCGGCCGGGACGGCGTATCGTCGCGCGCCGTGTGCGACGCCCGAAGCCTGGCCCCGCTTTCCATGCCAAACGGGACCATGGTCACCTCCTTGCAAGCAGTCGGGATCCGCAACGGCGCGGGGCAGGCCAAAGGTTTTGAATATTCCGGCAGCGACACGCGGCCGCTCGGCGACCGCCTGAATATCGGCAGCAGTGCGCGGCAACTCGTTCCTTACGAGGTTGTCGCGGAACGGCGCCTTGGCTCGGAGCCGCTCCTTGTGTCGATCGCAGGCGCGGAGCCAGACCGGCGCGCCATCGGCGTTGCGAAGACCGCCAAAACAATCAGGACCATCGTGGTCGCCGGCGCCGCCGAGCTTTCGATGTCGGGGCTGGACCTGGTCGGCCGCGAATTGAAAAAGCCGGGCGGAGAGGCCGTGAGGCTCGAGATCGAATGGCATTCCATCGATGAGACCGGCGCGGTCAGGCACGCCGGCAGCTATTCCTCCTTCGAGCAGCTCGTGAAGGAGGCCGCAGCCAGGAACCGGGAGCGGCCGGATGTCCTCGGCGAGAGCCAGCTTCTGACGTTGTTCGACGATGTCGAGAAGCTGCTGAAGGCGCAGACGCGACCGTTCGACAAGGTGTTCTGGATCAAGGGTGCGTACGCGATCCCGAGCAGCATCCCGCGCCGTTTCGAGCGGCTCATCGCAACGGTATCGTCCAGCAGCGCCGCGCCCCACACGCCTTCGGGCCAGTTGGGGAAATGGCTTGTCGTCGTCACCTCGCGCATGCCGGGCTTCAGCCTCGCCTATCTGAAGGAGCCGATCTATTCGCTCCAGATCGGCGACGTCATCGAGGAGGCGGAGGCGAGCGCCGGTCCCCGTCATCTGATCAGCGATCCCGTCGTGCTCGCGGCCCGCTTGCGGTCGACCGGGAGCGCCGCGAAGACCGACGGCGAAACCGCACGCCCCGCGCCGATCGCGAAGCTCGCATTCGACGCCCGGGATGTTTTCGCCGAGCGCGGCTATGTGCTGTCGCCGGACGCGGCCGTGGCGCTTCAGATCCATCTTCAGCGCGTTTCGCGCCTGTGGGACGCGGCGGGTTTGCGACCGGAGACACTGACGGGACTCGAGAACGGGACCGGCAAGCCGCAAGCTGCAATGCTCGACATCCTCCAGGCGAGCGAGCGCAGCAAGTATCCCCAGCTGCCAGGCCTGCTGCCGGACTGGTTTCGCAAGCCCGTCAGGACGCTGACCCCCGACGAAGCCAAATCGGCCGGAGCCGCCGTCGCCGCTTATCTGGCCGGCGTCAACAGGCTCGCCGTCGCCGCGCGCGAGGCAACCGCAAATCCGCATTTCGACTGCCAGCTCCTTTACGTCGCCGAAGCATCGTTCGGCTTCGACCGGCTGGGGCGGCCGGCTGCCTCCAAGAGCCTCGCGACCGGATCCGACCCCCGCTCCAGATCGACGGGGCCCAAACTCCCACCGGTCCGTTGAAGCAGGCACCGCCGCGCAACCGCGCGCATCGACACCTCGCCCGGCGATCGAACGAGTTGCAAAGCTTTTGGGCAAACCGCATAATATTGGACAGGCGATGGGGTCGACAGCGCGACCGCTCATGCAAGCGATCCACCTTCGATCAACCACATCTTTTTTTGCTCGGGGTTGAAGTCATTTTGTGGCCCGCAAGGACCACGCATCCTGTTGATTGGCGCTTTTGTTCGGGCAGCACGGAGCATGGTGAAGCGACACGCGTTCTCGATCGGCATCCTTGCCGTGACCTTGCTCGCAGGCCCGACGTCCGCCGAGGTCTATTTCAGCGACGCCACCGTGGAAATTTCCGGTAGCGGACCGCGGACCTCGCGGAATTGCACGGTGGTTCTGAAGCCGGTGAAAACCCGCGACGGCGATCTCGCCCCGCAGCTGAGCCTGGTGACATCGGGGCAATCCCGCTTGTCGCTGGACCTCGCCATGGCCGGCCAATATTCCGCGCCCGTCGTCGTGCAGAACAACATCCGCCGCCCGTTCGCGAGGGCCGACAACGTCTCGACCGAGCAATTTCGGCTCTCGGATATCGGCCGGACGCTTGCGTCGCGACGATTGTTCTTCGTCACCGCGCAACGCCTCGACAACGCAAAATACGCCAGCGGCCGCTACGAACGCCTCGATTTCGACGCGCTGCTGGCCCGGATCGAGGCCCACTGCCCGTTCGATGCCGAGAGTCTGATGGCCGACATCGCGGCGCGGCAGCGCGCGGAGCAATCATTGTCGATCTCCGCGCCGGACCTCGTGTTCATGCGCTGGACGCTCAACAAGAAATACGGGGAGAGTTCGGCCAGGCCGGATCCGGCCTACGCGCTGTCGCCGCAGGAGCGCAGCTATCTCAAACGCTACGCCGCCGACAACGGTCTGGCGATCTCGCAATATCTGACGGCCGAGACGGCGCGGCTGCTCAGGGCCGAGGGGCAACAGATCGCCAATGCGGTCGTGCCGGTCCCCGCCCCAACGCCGGCGGCTGCGACGCCATGGCCGCCACTTCCGCCCGGCCCGAAGCAGAATTTCTGGTCGCACAACGGGTCGAGGGTCCAGCTCAAATCCGATCCCGAAAAACCCGGCCGCATCTTCGTTTATGAGGCCCCCTCCGAGGATCTGCGGCGAAGCGGAGTGAGCAGCGGGACCATCCTGTTCAGGGGGGGACGGACCGGCAACCGGTATGCGGGCACGGCGTATGCGTTCGCGGCGGGCTGTACCGCCGCCTCCTACGAGGTCGCCGGAAACGTCTCCGAAGACCAGCGCCAGGTCGTGTTGCAAGGACTGGCCCCGGTCCAGGCTTCCGGCTGCAGGATCACCGGCCGGCGGGTCGAGACCCTGACCTTCGTCTTTCACGACGCGCAGGACAATTGGGGCGAAGCTCGCTAGCTTGCAGTCGCCTGAACGCAGCGCCCCACAATTCAAGCCGCAACGGAACGAGGTCCGGCTCAATTGCTGCGTTGGCTGCGCTGCGCGCCGCGCAACGTCTTGAGCAGGTCGAGCGTCGGATTGCCATCCGGGATCGAGCCTGCCGCGAGCTGAACGCTGCGGATGGCATCGCGCAGGTCGAAATCGATGTGCCCCTCGAACTCGTTCACCTTGTAGCCGGCCGCAGCCAGCTCGCGCTGCAACTCGATCCTCTGTTCGCGCGAGAGCGGGTGATCGTCATCGGGCCATTGCTGGCGAACCGGTCCGCCGCCGACCAAACGGTCGGAGAGGAGCAGGACCGCGAGAGCGTAAACGTCGGAATTGTTATACTGCTTGATCGCGACAAAATTCTCGGTCGCGAGGAATGCTGGCCCCCGTGCGCCGCTCGGAAAGAGCAGATACGCCTCCGAGGCCGCGTTGTCGTCCTCCGGGAAGGCGCCGCCATCCGCGCGACGCAGCCCGCTGTCCGCCCACGCGCGAAACGAGGCGCGGCTGACGGAGAAGTCGAATCCGCCGGGAAGAACGACTTCAAAGCCCCATGACAGGCCGGGCTTCCATCCCTTCTTGCGCAGATAGTTTGCGATGGATGCGAGCACGTCGGGTGTGCTGGTCCAGATGTCCCGGCGGCCGTCACGCGAGAAGTCGACCGCATAGTCGATGAAGCTGGACGGAAGGAATTGCGGCTGCCCCATGGCTCCGGCCCACGACCCGACGAACTGCCTGCGCGAGACGTCGCCGGACTGAAGGATGGCAAGGGCGCACAGCAATTCATTGCGGAAGAAGTCGCCGCGATATCTTGCGAGCGCCAGCGTCGCCAGCGAACGAATGACGTCCCGGTTGTCGTTGACCGCGCCGTAATTGGACTCGACGCCCAGGATGCTCACCAGCACCGATGATTTGACCCCATACTCGCGCTCCACCCGGGCCAGAGTGTCCGACCACGTCGCGAGGCGGCGGCGCCCGCCCGCGATCATGCCGGCCTCGATCCGCGATCCCAGATAGCGACCGACCGGCCTGGTGTACTCGGGTTGCTTTCTGGTCAGCGCCAGGACCTGCGGATCCGGCGACACATCCGCAAACGCCGCGACGAAGACGTCCCGCCTGATCCCGCGCGCTTCCGCCTCGGGCCAGAGTTCACGTTCCAGGAATGTCCGGAAGGTCCCGGAATCAGCGGACTCTGCGTTGGCCGGCGCGACGATTGCGCTCAGCACCAGGGTCAGCCCCAAGGCGGCGAGCAACCCGCTGCATCGCGCGAGGCTGCCCTGGATCAATTGGCGGACAGCGCCAAAAGCCATCACAAGGTCCCGGAAAAAGCTGCTGCCTGAATTTCCGGGAGCTGGCATGCGGGGAATTTTTCGGGGGTAGAAAAGACCAAAGCTTTTAAGTATTTGAAATTATTGGTCGGAGTGGCAGGATTCGAACCTGCGACCCCTGCGTCCCGAACGCAGTGCTCTACCGGGCTGAGCCACACTCCGACAAGAGGCCGGCTTATAGCGTCGGGTGTGGCGCACCGCAAGCGGCCGAGTTGAGGAATTTTATCCCTGTGAAAACGGGTCTTGAAACGCTGATTTTACCGGCCGGCCCGGCCGGCTCGGAAGCCGCTGCCCGGACCCTGGCTGCCGGCGGGCTGGTCGCGTTTCCGACCGAGACGGTCTACGGGCTCGGGGCGGACGCCGCCAATGCCACGGCGGTCGCCCATATCTACAGCGCCAAGGGGCGGCCGGCCTTCAATCCCCTGATCGCGCATGTCGCGGACCTCGCAGCCGCGCAGGCCATCGGCCGGTTCGACGCGCGCGCCCTGAAGCTTGCAGAGGCATTCTGGCCGGGGCCGCTGACATTGGTGGTGCCGAAGACCGACAATTGCCCGGTGGCGGATCTCGCCACCGCCGGCCTCGACACGGTCGCGATCCGCATTCCCGCCCACCCGGTGGCGGAGGCGATCCTGCGCGCCTTTGGCGGAGCCGTCGTGGCGCCGTCCGCCAACATCTCCGGTCACGTTTCGCCGACGCTGGCCGCCCATGTCGAAAGCGACCTTTCGGGCCGCATCGACCTGATCGTCGATGGCGGGCCTGTTACGGTCGGCGTCGAATCCACCATTGTCGGCTGCTTCGAGGCGCCGATGCTGCTCCGGCCCGGCGGGCTGTCGCGCGAACGGATCGAGGCGGTGCTCGGCGCGCCCCTGGCGCGGCCACCGGTGGAGGCCGAGAGCGATGACAGCCAGCCGCTGGCGCCGGGCATGCTGGCCTCACATTATGCGCCACGCGCCCATGTGCGGCTCGATGCGCGCGAAGTCGCGCCGGACGAAGCGCTGCTGGCATTCGGCCCTGCGCGCCTGCCCGGCATTGACGCCGCCACCGCCGTCATGAATTTGTCGCCGGGCGGTGATCTCGATGAAGCCGCCGCCAATCTGTTCGGCTATCTTCGCGCGCTCGATGCGAAGGGGCCCCGGGCGATTGCCGTGATGGCGATTCCCGAACAAGATTTAGGCGAAGCGATCAACGACCGGCTGCGCCGGGCTGCGGTGGCACGATAAGAGCGAAGAGACGAGACGATGAACATCAACAAGCCTGCCACCCCTCCGCTTGCGCCCGAGCTGATCGAACAATTCCGCAAGATCGTCGGCGAGCGCCACGCGATCACCGATGCAGCCGACATCGAGGCCTACGTCACCGAGGAGCGCAATCTGTTCCACGGCCGCTCGCCGCTGGTGCTGCGCCCGGGCTCGACGGCGGAGGTCGCCGAAATCTGCAAGCTGGCCTCCGCGCACAACATCGCGCTGGTGCCGCAAGGCGGCAACACCGGGCTCGTCGGCGGCCAGACGCCGCATAATGGCGAGGTGGTGGTGTCGCTGCGGCGCATGGACAAGATCCGCGAGGTCGACACCGCCTCCAACACCATGACGGTCGAGGCTGGCGTCGTGCTGCAGATCGCGCAAGCGAAGGCGTCCGACGTCGACAGGTTGTTCCCGCTGTCGCTCGGCGCCGAGGGCAGCTGCACCATCGGCGGCAATCTCTCGACCAATGCCGGCGGCACCGCAGCCCTCGCCTATGGCGTCGCGCGCGAGATGGCGCTGGGGCTAGAAGTGGTGCTTGCCGACGGCCGCGTGCTCAATTCTCTCTCGAAGCTGAAGAAGGACAACACCGGCTACAATCTGCACAACCTCTTCATCGGCGCCGAAGGCACGCTCGGCATCATCACCGCGGCGACGCTGAAGCTGTTTCCGAAGCCGCGGGCGATCGAGACGGCCTATGTCGGCCTGAAGTCGCCGGCGGCGGCGCTGAAGTTGCTCACGATCGCGCAGGGCGAAGCCGCCAACGCGCTGACGAGTTTCGAGCTGCTCTCGGAGATGGCCGTGGACTTCTCCGTCCGCCACGGCATCGACGTGCGCGATCCGCTCGCCGAGAAGCATCCCTGGTACGTGCTGATGGAATTGTCCTCCCCCGGCGACGATGCCCGCACGCCGCTGGAGACGATCCTGGCCCGCGCCATGGAGGAGGAGATCGTCGACGACGCCGTGATCGCGTCGAGCCTCACCCAGCGCAACAATTTCTGGAAGCTGCGCGAGGAAATGTCGGCGGCGCAGAAGCCGGAGGGCGGCTCGATCAAGCACGACATCTCCGTGCCTGTTGCGACCGTGCCCGCCTTCATCGAGGAAGCGAACGAAGCGGTGGTGAAGCTGATCCCCGGCGCGCGGCCGGTGCCGTTCGGCCATCTCGGTGACGGCAATCTGCACTACAATGTGAGCCAGCCGATCGGCGCCAACACCGCGGACTACCTCGCCCGCTGGCACGAGATGAACGCTGTTGTCTTCGAGATCGTGCTGCGCATGGGCGGCTCGATCTCGGCCGAGCACGGCATCGGCGTGCTTAAGCGCGACGAGCTGCCCGAGGTGAAGGACAAGACCGCGATCGAGCTGATGCGGTCGATCAAGGCGATGCTCGATCCGCACGGCATCATGAATCCGGGGAAAGTGCTGTGAGCGTGTCCCTCACGATCGATGCGATCACCGACGCCGATGTCGAGCCGGTGGTCGTGCTGTGGCAGCGCTGCGGCCTGACGCGTCCCTGGAACGATCCGCATGCCGACATCGCGCTGGCCCGGCGACGTGACAACTCCACGGTACTGATCGGCCGCGATGGCGGCGCGATCGTCGCGACCGTCATGGTCGGCCATGACGGCCATCGCGGCTGGGTCTATTACGTTGCGGTCGACCCCGATGGCCGCAAGCGCGGCTATGGCCGGATCATCATGGCCGCGGCCGAGGACTGGCTGCGCACGGCCGGGATCGCAAAGCTCCAGCTCCTGGTTCGCCGCGAGAATGCGCAGGCCAATGCGTTCTACCAGTCGCTCGGGTTTGAGGAATCGACGTCGGTGATGTTCCAGAAGTGGCTCGACGGACGCGAGCAACCCCGTTAGCGGAAGATAGCAATGACCATTTCCGACCGCGTCCGCATCAAGGACGTCCGTGTGCTCTCGGACAACTGGACGCCCCTGAAGAACACCACGTTCGAGTACCGGCGCGCCAGCGGCGCGTGGCAGACGCAGCATCGCGAGACCTATGAACGCGACAACGCGGCCGCCGTGCTGCCCTACAATCGCGCGCGGCGTACGGTGATCCTGGTGCGCCAGTTCCGCCTGCCGGCGTTCATCCGCGGCTACGACGATCTGCTGATCGAGGCCGCCGCCGGCGTGCTGGACGACGCCTCGCCCGAGGTCCGTATCCGCGCCGAGGCCGAGGAGGAGACCGGCTACCGCCTGCACCATGTGCAAAAAGTGTTCGAGGCGTTCATGAGCCCGGGCGCGGTGACCGAGAAGCTGCATTTCTTCGTCGCCGAATACGAGCCGGAGATGCGCGTCAGCGCCGGCGGCGGCCTCGAGCACGAGGGCGAGGACATCGAGGTGCTGGAGCTTTCCATCGACGAGGCCCTGGCGATGATTGCCGACGGCCGCATCATCGACGCCAAGGCGATCATGCTGCTGCAATATGCGGCGCTGCATGTTTTCAGATAACTCATGCGGTGCATTCTTCCCTTCTCCCCTTGCGGGAGAAGGTGGCGCGAAGCGCCGGATGAGGGGTATGTCTCTGCGACTTGAAGCAAGAGTTGGACTCGCGGACAGAACCCCTCACCCGTCTCGCCGCTATCGCGGCGAGCCACCCTCTCCCGCAAGGGGAGAGCGGACGAAAGCGCTCCCACGCGATCGCAATTCTGTCCTGCGCCACCGCTCCCCCCGTTGAGCAACCCCAAAACTATCTCTAGTCTGGTCCCAACCAAGAACCAGGAGACGCGCCCCATGTCCGCTTCGCGCGACGATGAATTCGGCTTTGCGCCCGACTACGATGCCCCCGTCCCCTACATGCAGCGCACCCGCGACTATTACGCCGCGATCGGCTACACCACGCCCTACCGCTGGGCGCATTACACCGAGGCGCCATTCCAGCCGCTGAAGAAGCCGCTGGCAAAATCGCGCGTCACCATCATCACGACGGCGGCGCCGTACGATCCGACCAAGGGCGACCAGGGGCCGGGTGCGGCGTATAATGGCAGCGCGAAATTCTACCAGGTCTATGACGGCGACACCGCGAAGCAGCACGACCTGCGCATCTCTCACATCGGCTACGACCGTAAGCACACCACCGCCACCGACAACGGCACCTGGTTTCCGCTGCCGCAGCTCCTCAAGGCAAGCGCGGCCGGTCGCATTGGCGAGGTCGCCCCGCGCTTCTTCGGCGCGCCGACCAATCGCAGCCATCGCGTCACGCTCGACACCGATGCACCGGAGATTCTGGCGCGCTGCCTTGCTGACAAGGTGGACGTTGCCGTGCTGGTGCCGAACTGCCCGGTCTGTCACCAGACCACCGCGCTGGTGGCGCGGCATCTGGAGGCAGGCGGCATCCCGACCGTGGTGATGGGCTGCGCCAAGGACATCATCGAGCACGCCGCCGTGCCGCGGTTCCTGTTCTCGGACTTCCCGCTCGGCAACTCCGCCGGCAAGCCGCACGACGTCGCTTCGCAAGCCCAGACGCTGGAGCTCGCGCTCAAGCTGCTGGAATCCGCGAGCGGCCCGCAGACCACGATGCAGTCGCCGCTGCGCTGGAGCGAGGATGCCTCGTGGAAGCTCGACTACAACAACGTCGCGCAGCTTTCGCCGGAAGAGCTGGCACGCCGCCGCGCCGAATTCGACAAGCAGAAGGAGATCGCGCGCGGCAACCGCGCCGCCTGACGTCCTCCAATAACAACAATCAATGGGGAGAGCGACGTGACGCGACCGTTCGAGGGCGTGAAGATTTTGGACTTCACGCAAGTGCTGGCCGGCCCCTATGCGAGCTACCAGCTCGCGCTGCTCGGCGCCGACGTCATCAAGGTCGAGCGGCGCGAGGGCGAGGACATGCGCCGCACGCCGCTGTCGCGCGAATGGGCGGAGCGCGGCCTCGCGCCGGCGTTCCAGGCCATCAACGGCAACAAGCGCAGCCTGACGCTCGATCTGCAAAAGCCCGATGCGATCGCGATCGTGAAGAAGCTGGCGGCGACCGTCGACGTCGTCATGGAGAATTTTCGCCCGGGCGTTATGGACAAGCTCGGCATCGGCTACGAGGCGCTGTCCGCGATCAACCCCAAGCTGATCTATTGCGCGGTGTCAGGCTTCGGCCAGACCGGCCCGGATCGCCTGCGGCCCGGCTATGACGGCAAGATGCAGGCACTGTCGGGCATCATGGCGATCACGGGCCATCCTGAAACCGGACCGACGCGCGCGGGCTTTGCAGTGTGCGACGTGCTCTCGGGCGCCACCGCGGCCTTCGGTGTGTCGAGCGCGCTGTACCAGCGCGACCGCACCGGCATGGGGCAGTTCGTCGATGTCTCCATGCTGGAGGCGACGATGGCGTTCCTCTCGGGGCAGATCGCGGACTGGTCGGTTGCAGGCCATCGCCAGACGCTGTCAGGCAACCAGGCGGTGAGCCGCCGGACCACAGCGAACCTCTTCAAATGCGGCGACGGTCACATCCTGCTCGCCGTCAACAACGAGAAGCAGTACCGCGCGCTGATGGCTGCGCTCGGCCGCGAGGACACGCTGAGCGATCCGCGCTTTGCCGACTGGTTCGCGCGCAACGAGAACGAGCCTGCGCTGCGCGCCATCATCGAGGCGGCGCTATCAGCAAGGCCGGCGCGCGAATGGGAGACCATTCTGGAGGATGCCGGTGCGCCCTGCGCCAGCATCTGGAAGGTCGAGGAGGTGATCGACCATCCGCAGATCAAGGCGCGCGGTGCGATCCAGGAGCTGGATACGCCCTACGGCCGCCTGCGCTTTGCCGGCAGCGGCTTCAAGCTCGCCCATGGCGGCGGCAAGCTCGACCGGATGGCGCCGGAGCTGGGTGCGGATACGGACGCGGTGCTGGCCGAGCTGGGGTTCGATGCGGCGGAGATCGCAGCGCTGCGCGCAAGGGAGATTGTGTAGAGCGCCACACACTCCGCTGCTGCAGGGTGGGCAAAGCGAAGCGTGCCCACCATCGCGCGTTGCGGTGAGAGATCGTGGGCACGGCGCGTTGCGCCTTTGCCCACCCTACGGCACCACGGCAGCGGTGATCAGAACAACGAACCCTGCCCGTCATCCGACGACGCAGCAACCTTCCGCACCGCCTTCTTGGGCTTCGCAGCCTCGGCTTCCGCCTCCATCTCCTCCGCGCTGATCGGCAGCACGAGCTGATCATCCTCATTGGCGACGCGGTTGACGCGGGTGGAGACGGGGTGCCAGGCGAATTCGCCGATGCGTGGGGCCGTCATCAGCGGCAGAATCGCATCGACCTCGTCGCCCCTGACATCGAGCCAGCGCTCGAAATCGCGCGGGCTGATGGTGACGGGGACGCGGTCATGCAGCGTGGCGAGGTCCTCGCGCGCCGCCGCCGTGACGATTGCGACGGTGTCGAGCTCCTCGCCGTTCGGCCCGGCCCAGGTCTCGAACAATGCGGCAAAGCCGAGCGGCTCGCCGTCGGCGCGGTGGATGAAGAACGGCTGCTTGCGGCCGCCTTCCGACTTCCACTCGTAATAGCCGTCGGCCGGGATCAGGCCGCGCCGCCGGCGAATCGCCCGTTTGAACGCGGGCTTCTCCAGCACCGTCTCCGATCGGGCGTTTATCAGCAACGTGAATCCGCGGGGGTCCTTGACCCAGCCCGGCAACAGTCCCCAGCGCATCAGGCGAAAATGGCGCGCGCCGTTTTCGGCCAGCACGACCGGAATCGGTTGCGTCGGCGCGACATTGTACCGGGGCGGGAAATTGGGCTGCTCGACATAGCCGAACAGTTGCCGCAAAGCCGCGGGGGCCGAAGTTATGACGAAGCGTCCACACATCCTTGGGCGACTATATAGGGTCCGTTCAGGTTCTTTTAACCCCGAACGTTAACACTGCGGCAGATGAGCTCAACGGTCTCCCAAGCCGCGCGGACGCATGGACAGACGGGGCCCGAGGCCGCGGCCTGGGCCGAACGTCTGCGCGTGGCCAACATCAACCCGCGGACCGGGCTTGCCACTGACTATCTCAACCATTTCAATGAAGCCGTAATGCTGCTGGAAATGGTCCCTGATATGCCGGAATGCGCCGAAGATTTTCTGACCTGGTCGCCGCTGTCCTATGCCGAGCATTTCACCGCGTCCAATTTCAAGGCACGGGATCTGGCCATCGAGGCCTATGAGAAGGCCGATCCCAATGTGCGCGCCCAGTTCGACCACATCACCGACACCATGACCTCGATTCTATCGGCAGTCGGATCGGCCATGCGCGAGGTCGAGAAGGACACGACCCGCGTTCGCCTGGCCGAACAGGCCACCGCCTGGGTCAAGCCGCTGATCGCGGCCTGCGGCGGCGTCATCAATGGCGGGGCGGAAGCCGACGTCGACACCATCATGGCGAATTGAGCCGTGTCCGTGGCCGTCCAGCCCAGCCGTCCCCAGATCGCGGTCAGCGCTGCCATCTTTCGCGACGGCAAGGTGTTGCTGACCCGCCGCGCCCGTTCCCCTGCAAAAGGGTTCTATTCGCTGCCCGGCGGACGGGTCGAGTTCGGCGAATCGCTGCACCAGGCCCTGAGCCGCGAAGTCGACGAGGAGACCGGGCTCGATATCGAGATCATCGGACTTGCCGGCTGGCGCGAAGTGCTGCCGGCTGCCGCCGGCGCCGGCCATTACCTGATCATGTCCTTTGCCGCCCGCTGGGCGGGCAAGGAGCCGGTCCTGAACGACGAGCTCGACGACTACCGCTGGATCGCCCCGGACGCCCTGGCGAGCCTCGGCGCGCTCAAGTTGACCGGGGGGCTGGAGGAGGTCATCCAGTCCGCCGCGCGCCTGATCGGCCCCTGACACCCTGCCTTGCGTCATCAGCCCCGAGGGGGCATACACCCCGCCGATGTCCACGCGATTTCTGGCCATTTTTGCCCTGATCCTCACCTGCGCTTCCGTGCCCACGAGGGCCCAGGACGTGGCGGCGCCGTTTGACGCCGATTTGCAGCGGCTGGCCGAGATCCTCGGCGGCCTGCACTATCTGCGCGGCATTTGCGGGTCCAACGAAGGCAACAAATGGCGCAGCGAAATGCAGGCGCTGATCGATGCCGAAACCCCCTCGGGCGAACGCCGCACCCGCCTGATCGCCGGCTTCAACCGCGGCTATAACGGTTTTCAGCAGACCTACCGGAGCTGCACGCCGGCCGCGACGGTGGCGATCCGCCGCTACATCGAGGAAGGCTCGAAGATCTCGCGGGATCTCACGGCGCGTTACGCCAACTGATTTGTCATTCCGGGACGTGCTTAGCGCGGGCCGGCGTGCCCGCGGCGGGAACCCTGTCATCGTCTTTGTCCACCGCCATTAACCGTTCCTAAAGATGTGGCCTAGCGGTCGTTAATGCGCGTGCTACACCTTCTGCACAGCGCATCGCCGTGGATCGCGCCCCAGCCCTGATCGAGTTTCATGAGCCAGCCGATTTCCTACGCCCCCGCCCGCGCGCCGCTGCCCGATCACGAGCAGAAACAGGCCGCTCTGAGCTATCTCAACGAAGCCTGGGCCGAAGCGCGCCATGACGGCGTCGACGGCGACTGCCTGGCGCAGGCGAGTCTGTTTGCGGCCTTTGCCGAGCTCGTCGGCACCTATGGCGAGGACGCCGTGGCGAAGTTCGTGGAAGGTTTCCCGGGCCGCATCCGCAACGGCGAATTCTCCGTCGACATCTCCCGGCAGTAAGCCCTTTTCAAAAATGACCCCGCCACGCGGGCGGGGCCAGTTGACGGATGAATGACTTGGCGAAGGTCATCGCGAAGTCTGCCGTATTTATCGCACGGAAGCCCCTGGTCGCGGCCAAGCATTAGTCTCGCGACGACCGGGAGATGTTCCCGGCCAAGTCGGGAATGCGTGCCTAATCCGTCTCGATCGGCAGCGCCGGATCCCTCGCCCACTCGCCCATCGACGCGTCGTACAGCGAGAGCTTGTCGTAGCCGAGCTGCGTCAGCATGAGCAGGTCGATCGTCGCCGAGATGCCGCCGCCGCAATAGCAGATCACGTTCTTGTCGCGCGTGACGCACTGGCTTGCGAATTTCGCCTCGGCATCGGCGAGCGTCGTCAGCGTCTTGTCGGCATTGGTGAGTGTCGCCGCTGATACGTTGACGCTGCCGGGCACGCGGCCCGGCCGGCCGTAGCGGCTTGGCTCGAGGCCGCGATGAAATTGTGGTCCGAGCGCGTTGACGATCACTGTCGAGGGATCGCCGATCCGCGCCTTCACGGTGGTCTTGTCGACGAACAAACCCGCGCGCGGCGCGGCCTTGAACGTCGTCGCCGGATATCGCTTCGGCGCGCCCGTCTCGACCGGCCGCCCCTCGTCCTTCCACTTGTCGAAGCCGCCGTCGAGCACCTGCGCATCGACACCGAGCGAGCGCAGCATCCACCAGAACCGCGTCGACCACATCATGGTGCCGATGCTGTAGAGCACGACGGTCTTGGACGCATCGAGGCCGTGACGGCCGAAGGCGGCCTCCAGCTGGGCCACATCCGGCATCATGAAGAATTGCGGCGCCGAGGTGTCGGAGAACTCGCCTTGCAGGTCGAGGAAATCGGCGCCCGGGATGTGTCCGGCCGCGAATGTCTTGTCGCCGGGGACGGCGCGATACGGCACGTCGCTGCCGGGCGGGACGGGCTCGTTGTAGGTCGTGCAGTCGTAGAGCCGGAGGTTGGGATCGCCGAGGAGGCTTGCGAGTTGCCCGGTGGTGATGAGGGGTTGGGTCATGGACTACTCTCCCTGTCGAAGGGATTGTAGCTCTCCCCCCTCGTCATTGCGAGCGAAG
>NZ_AKIY01000188.1 GCF_000282615.1 Bradyrhizobium sp. YR681
CGGCCGCCGGCACCGGCTGCCCGCGCGACAGCGACATGCAGCAGGCGGGCCTCGGCCGCGCACTGGAGCCGCATGAGCAGAGCAGCCTGCAGCGCGGCGACCTGATCTTCTGGAAAGGGCATGTCGCGATCGTGCGCGACGGCGCCACCATGGTTCACGCCAACGCGCACCATATGGCGACGGCGATCGAGCCGATCGAGCCGGCGATCGCGCGGATCAGGCAGGCCGGCAGCGACATCGTCGCGATCAAGCGGCTGTAGCGCGACTACGTCGCCGCGGCCCCATTGCCTGCCGTCTCCAGCCGGAAAGCAGCCGCGAACAGCGCGCGCGTGTAGTCGGTCTTCGGATTCTTGAACAGTTCGGCGGCCTGACCTTCCTCGACGACCTTGCCGCCACGCATCACGATGAGGTGGCTGGCGAGCGAGGCGACGACGCGCAGATCGTGCGAGATGAACATGTAGGTGAGCTCCCGCCTGCGCTGAAGCTCGCGCAACAGATCGACCATTTGCGACTGGATCAGCATGTCGAGCGCGCTGGTCGGCTCGTCCAGCACGACGAAATCGGGCTCCAGCACCACCGCACGCGCGATGCTGATGCGCTGACGCTGGCCGCCGGAGAATTCGTGCGGATAGCGGTAACGCGTATCCGGCTTCAGCCCGACGTCCTCGAGCGCCTTGACGACGCGCACCTCACGCTCCTCGCGCGACAGCTTTGGCTGATGCACGGTGAGGCCTTCGGCGATGATGTCGGCAACCGACATGCGCGGGCTGAGCGAGCCGAACGGATCCTGGAACACGATCTGCATGTCGCGTCGGAACGGCCGCATCTCCTTGAAGCGCAGGCCCTGGATGTCCTTGCCCAGGAATACGATGCGCCCGTTCGAGGAGATCAGCCGCAGCAGCGCCAGACCCAGCGTGGTCTTGCCCGAGCCGGATTCGCCGACGACGCCCAGCGTCTCGCCCTTGCGCACGGCGATGCTGACGCCGTCGACCGCCTTGATGTGTCCGACCGTCTTGCGCATCAGGCCACGCTTGATCGGAAACCACACCTTCAGATCATCCGCCGACATCACCACCGGCGCATCAGGCTGCGGCGGCGCCGGATCGGGCTTCGGCTCCGCTGCGAGCAGATCGCGCGTGTAGGGATGCTTCGGCGACTTGAAGACCTGCTCGACCGGTCCCTGCTCGACGATCAGGCCCCCCTTCATGACACAGACGGTGTCGGCGATGCGGCGCACGATGCCGAGATCGTGGGTGATGAAGAGCAGGCTCATGCCGAGCCGCGAACGAATTTCGGCGAGCAGCGCCAGGATCTGCGCCTGCACGGTGACGTCGAGCGCCGTGGTCGGCTCGTCCGCGATCAACAGATCCGGCTCGTTGGCGAGCGCCATCGCGATCATCACGCGCTGGCGCTGGCCGCCGGAGAGCTGGTGCGGATAGCTGTTCAGCCGCGTCTCGGGCTCGGGAATGCCGACCTGGGTCAACAATTCCAGCGTCCGCTTGCGGGCCTCGGCATTGCTGGTCGGATTGTGCAGCTGGATGATCTCGCCGATCTGCGCCTCGATCGTGTGCAGCGGATTGAGCGAGGTCATCGGCTCCTGGAAGATGATGGAAATGTCGCTGCCGCGAATCGCCCGCATCTGCTGCTCCGACTGGTCGATCAGCTCCTGCCCCTTGAACCGGATGCTGCCCGAGGGATGCGAAGCGTTAGGGTACGGCAGCAGCTTGAGGATCGAGAGCGCGCTGACCGACTTGCCGGACCCGGACTCGCCGACCAGCGCCACGCATTCGCCGCGCTTGATCTGGAACGACACCTTGTCGACCGCGAGCGTGGTGGCACCGCCCTGGTGGAAAGCCACCGAAAGATCGCGCACGGCAAGCAGGGGCTGGTTGATCGCGTCCATCACGCCCTCACTTGAACGTCTTGCGCGGATCGAAGGCGTCGCGCACGGCTTCGCCGATGAAGATCAGCAGCGACAGCATGATCGCGACCGAGAAGAAGCCGGAGAAACCGAGCCAAGGCGCCTGCACGTTGGACTTGCCCTGCGACAGCAGCTCGCCGAGCGACGGCGAGCCGGGTGGAAGCCCGAAGCCGAGGAAGTCCAGGGCCGTGAGCGTCATCACCGACGAGGAAACGATGAACGGCAGGAACGTCATGGTCGCGACCATCGCATTCGGCAGCAAATGCTTGAACATGATCACGGCGTTCGACACGCCCAGCGCCCTTGCCGCCTGGATGTACTCGAAATTGCGTCCGCGCAGGAACTCCGCGCGCACGAGTCCGACCAGCGACACCCAGGAAAACAGCAGCAGGATGCCGAGCAGCACGAAGAAGCCGGGAACCAGCACCGACGAGAGGATCAGGAGCAGATAGAGCGCTGGAATCGCCGTCCATATCTCGATGAAGCGCTGGAACAACAGGTCGACCCAGCCGCCGAAATAGCCCTGCACCGCGCCGGCTGCGATGCCGATGAGCGAGGAGACGATGGTCAGGCAGAGGCCGAACAGCACCGAGATGCGGAAACCGTAGATCATCCGCGCCACCACGTCGCGGCCCTGATCGTCGGTGCCGAGCCAGTTGTATTCGAGATCGCGGCAGCTCTTCAGCCCCTTCTTCTCGACGACGGATTTGCATTGCGCTTCCGTCAGCATCCAGGTCGGCGGCGACGGGGCCGGCGTCGGCAGATCGAGGTTATGGGTGTCGTAGGAGTAGCGGATCAGCGGCCAGACGATGCTGCCGCCCTTGTCCTTGATCAGCTTCTGCAAATAGGGATCGCGATAGTCGGCTGCGGTTTCGAAATCGCCGCCGAAAGTCGTCTCGGAATAGGTGACGAAGGCCGGCCAGTAGAGATGACCGTCGAACTTGACCAGGAACGGCCGGTCGTTGGCGATCAGTTCGGCGAACAGCGACAGCACGAACAGGACCAGGAAGAGCCAGAGCGACCAGTAGCCGCGCCGGTTCGCCTTGAAGTTCTGCCAGCGCCGCCTGTTGAGCGGCGACGGCACGAACGGCTTGCGCGTGATCGGCACGGCATCGCCGAGCGGCGACTTTGCGGTGGTTTCGATCGGGGTTGGGGCCGCCAGCGTCATCAGACCTCCCGCGCCTCGAAATCGATCCGCGGATCGATCCACATATAGGTCAGGTCGGAGATCAGGTTGACCACGAGGCCGACGAGCGAAAAGATGTAGAGCGTGCCGAACACCACGGGATAGTCGCGGTTGAGAACGCTCTCGAAACTGAGCAGTCCCAGCCCATCCAGCGAGAAGATGGTCTCGATCAAGAGCGAGCCCGAGAAGAAGGCGTGAATGAAGGTGCTGGGAAAGCCCGCGATGACGATCAGCATCGCGTTGCGGAAGACGTGACCGTAGAGCACCCGGTTTTCGCTGCAGCCCTTCGCGCGCGCGGTCATCACGTATTGCTTGCGGATCTCGTCCAGGAACGAGTTCTTGGTCAGGAACGTCATGGTGGTGAACGCCCCTAACCCCATCGCGATCAGCGGCAACGTCAAATGCCAGAAGTAATCGATGATCTTCCAGTACCATGGAAATTGCGACCAGCCGTCCGACGTCAGCCCGCGCAGCGGAAACCAGTTGAAGAACGAGCCGCCGGCGAACAGGATGATCAGGAGGATCGCGAACAGGAAGCCGGGTATGGCGTAGCCGAGCACGAGCACGGTCGACGTCCAGGTGTCCAGGCGCGATCCGTCCTTGACCGCCTTGCGGATGCCGAGCGGAATCGAGATCAGATAGGTCAGGAGCGTCAGCCAGATGCCGAGCGAGATCGAGACCGGCAGCTTTTCCTTGACCAGCTGGAGCACGCTGACGTCGCGGAAATAGCTCTTGCCGAAGTCGAAGCGGGCGAAATTCCAGACCATCAGCGCAAAACGCTCCGGCGCCGGCTTGTCGAAGCCGAACTGCACTTCCAGCTTCTTGATGAAGTCAGGATCGAGCCCCTGCGCGCCGCGATATTTCGAGTTGATGGCATCGCCGCCGGCGCCCAGCTGGCCGGGCGCGCGCTGGGCAAAATCGCCGCCGCCCGAGATGCGCGAGCTGCCGCCGGTGTCGGCGCCGGAGAGCTGCGCGATGACGCGCTCGACCGGACCGCCGGGCGCGAACTGCACGACCACGAAGGAGACGAAGAGTATCCCGAGCAAGGTCGGGATCATCAGCAGGATGCGGCGGGCGATATAGGCGCTCATGATTATTTCGCCTGCTCGAGCTTGGTCGCCTTGGCGCTGTCATGCCACCAGATTTCGGGCGCGCCGACGCCGTTGGCATAACGCGGCAGCTTCTGCGGATGCGCGAACTGGTCCCAATACGCCAGCCGGTGCGTCTTGTTGTACCATTGCGGCACCCAGTAGCGACCCGCGCGGAACAGCCGATCGAAGGCGCGGCAGGCGACGGTCAGGTCTTCGCGGTTGTCGGCCGCCATGATCTTCTCGATCATGGCGTCGATCGCCGGGCTGGCGACGCCCGCAAGATTGTACGAACCCTTGGTTGCCGCGACTTGCGAGGAGAAGAACGAGCGCATGGCATCGCCTGGCGTCGCCGACATGCTGAACCGCTGAATCGTCATGTCAAAGTCGAAATCTTCCTGACGTGCCTTGTATTGCACGGCGTCGACGAGACGTACGCTCGCTTCGATGCCGAGCGTGCCCAGGTTCTTGATGTAGGGCGCGTGGTGCGGCTGGAACGAAGGCTCGTCCAGCAGGAACTCGATCCTGAAGAGGTCGCCATTCGGCAGCACTCGCTTGCCGTCCTTGATGGTCACGCCGGCCTCGGTCAACAATTGCTGCGCCTTGCGCAACAGGTTGCGGTCCTGCCCGGAGCCGTCCGATGTCGGAGGCGAAAACGGTACGGCGAAGACGTCGTCGGGAACCTGGCCGCGGAACGGCTCCAGCAGCTTCAGCTCCTCCGGCGACGGAGGCCCATTGCCTGCCATGAGGTCCGAGTTCTGGAACGGCGACACCGTGCGCGCATAAGCGCCATACATGATGGTCTTGTTGGTCCATTCGAAATCGAAGGCGTTGATCAAGGCCTCGCGCACGCGCGGATCCTTGAACTTGTCGCACCGCGTATTGATGAACCAGCCCTGCGCGCCCGACGGCGTGTCGTCCGGAACGACCTCCATCTTGACGCGCCCTTCTTTCACCGCGGGGAAGTCGTAGCGCGTCGCCCAGATGCGCGAGGTGAATTCCTCCCGATAGAGATAGTTCTTGCCGGTAAACCCCTCGAACGCGACGTCGCGATCCCGATAGAACTCGTAACGGACGACGTCGAAATTGTAGCTGCCGCGGCAAACCGGCAGGTCGGCAGCCCACCAATCCTTGACGCGCTCATATTCGATATAGCGGTTGACCTCGAACTTGCCGACCTTGTACGGGCCGGAACCGAGCGGGATATCGAGCGACGTTTCATCGAAGGCGCGAGAGGCATAGAACGTTTTCGAGAAGATCGGCAGGCCGGCGACATAGAGCGGCACGTCGCGCGCCCGCCCTTGCGCGAAAGTGACGACCAGTGTCGCGTCGTCGAGAGCCTCGGCGCTGACCATGTCGCGCATCTGGACGATGATCAGAGGATGCCCCTTGGACTTCAACGACGTCAGCGAGAACGCCGCGTCGTGGGCCGTGAGCTTGGTGCCGTCATGGAATTTCGCCTCGGGCCGCATCGTAAAGCGGTAGACCAGTCTATCCGGCGAGATCTGAACGGATTTGGCGGCAAGCCCGTACATCGCATCCGGTTCGTCATTGGCGCGCACCATCAGCGGCGCGAACGTCATGTCCATGCCTTGCGCGCCGTCACCTTTCATGATGAAGGCGTTGAGGGAGTTGAAGGTCTGGTAGGACTGGTTGTAGGCGCGCACCGACGGAATGAGCGAGAACGTGCCGCCCTTCGGCGCATCCAGATTGACATAGTCGAAATGATGGAAGTCGGCGGGATATTTGAGGTCGCCGAAGGCCGAGATGCCGTGCGCCTCGGCGGGCATCTCGGACGCGGTCGCGCGCCGCAGCAGGGCGGCGCTGAGCGCGCCGCCGGCCCCCAGGGCCAGCACATGCCGGCGTGACAGCTGCGCCATGCGCAATTGCTTCCTCAAGAGCGTTTTCCGATGCGCGCCGCCTTGTCCGCGTCGTACCACCACAATGTCGGCAGGCCGGACCGGCCGTATTTCGGCAGCGGCTCGGCATGGCCAAAGCGGTCCCAGCGGGCGTAGCGCGCAAAGCCGTAGGTGAATTGCGGCACGAGATAGAAATTCCACAACAGCACGCGGTCGAGCGCGCGCGTGGCCGCGACCAGCTCGCCGCGGTTCTTGGCGTAGATCACCCGCTCGATCAGCGCGTCGACCGCGGGGTTCTTGATGCCGATTGTGTTGCGCGCGCCCGGCATGTCGGCGGCCTGCGAGCCCCAGAACTCGCGCTGCTCGTTGCCGGGCGAGAGCGACTCGCCCCACTGGTCGATGATCATGTCGAAGTCGAAGCTGCGCAGCCGGTTCTGGTATTGCGCGTCGTCGACGACGCGGATCGAGGTGCTGACGCCGATGCGCTCCAGCGACGGCTTGTAGAACAGCGCGATGCGCTCGGACGACGGATCCTGCACCAGGATCTCGACCGTGAGCGGCTTGCCGGAGCTGTCGACCAGCTTGTGGTCCTTGACCTCGAAGCCGGCCTCCTTCAGCAGCTTCGCCGCCTCGCGGAGATTGGCGCGCACGGCTTCCGGATTGCCGCCGACCGGATTCTGGTACGCCGTGGTGAAGACCTCCGGAGGCACCTTGTCCTTCACGGTCTCCAGGATTTGCAATTCCTCGCCCTGCGGCAGGCCGGAGGATGCAAGATCGGTCCCTTCGAAATAACTGTTGATGCGCTTGTACTGCCCGTAGAAGAGCTGCTTGTTCATCTCCTCGAAATCGAAGGCGCAGTTGAAGGCGCGGCGAAGCCGGGCGTCCTTGAACTGATCGCGCCGGATGTTGAAGACGAAGGCCTGCATGCGGCCGGAATCGTTGATCGGAAACTCTTCCTTGATCACGCGCTTCTCGGCCACTGCCGGGAAGTCGTAGGCGGTCGCCCATTGCTTGGCGGAGTTTTCCGCGATCCAGTCGGCCTGATCGGCCTTGAACGCCTCCAGCGCGACCAGGTTGTCGCGGAAGAATTCGAAGCGCAGCTCGTCGAAATTGTTGGTGCCGATCTGGCTCGGGATGCTGGCGCCCCAATAGTCCTTCACGCGCTCGAGCTTGATCGAGCGTCCGGCCACGAATTCCTTGATCTTGTAGGCACCGGAGCCGAGCGGCGGCTCCAGCGTGGTCGCGCTGACGTCGCGCTTGCGGCCCTGGGCGTCGGTGCCTTCCCACCAATGCTTCGGCAGTACCGTGAGCTCGCCGACGATGGTCGGCAATTCGCGATTGCCGGGCGCATCGAACGTGAACTTGACGTCGCGCTCACCGCTCTTCTCGGCCTTGACGACGTGACGGTAGTAGGACGCATACATCGGCGACTGCTTCTTCAGAGTCTCCAGCGAGAAGATCACGTCCTCCGGCGTCACCGGCTTGCCGTCGTGCCAGCGCGCTTCCTTGCGGAGGCGATAGATCACCCAGGAAAAATCATCCGGATGCTGGGCCGATTCGGCGAGTTCGCCGTATTCGGTGGCGACCTCGTCCTGGGCGCGCGTCATCAGCTGCTCGTAGACCATCGCCGCGGCGGGGGCGAGCGAGCCCTTGATGCCGGCGACCGCGAGGTTGAAATTGTCGAATGTGCCGATCGAGATCAGCCGGGCGACGCCGCCCTTCGGCGCGTCCGGATTGACGTAGTCGAAGCGCTTGAAGTCGGCGGGATATTTGATGTCGCCGAACAGCGACAGGGCATGGCGCCAGGGCAGCTGGTCAGATTGCGCGGCTGCCACGCCGATGACGGGAACGCCCGCGACGGAACCGAGGGCCGGGAGCGCTGCGGCCGCAGTGCCGGTGAGCAGGAGATCGCGTCGGGTGATGGCCAAATCAATAGTCCTGTCTTGAAGGAGGAAGCTACTCCTTTAAGTTCCCAATATAGGCGAGGTTTCGACGGAATATGTTGCTTTTTCCTCATCTTGGAAGGCCGGATGGCCTGCCGGATGCGGCCAAACGCCTCGATAAATTCACCGCGAGGCCCGGATAAGGAAACGGCCAGGCTTTTCAGCCTGGCCGCATATTCAAAGACAGGTTTTCGAGGCCTTATTTCGATGCCGTCGGCAGCGGCTGGGGATGCTCCGACAGGGAATTCAGATAGGCAATGACGTCGGCCCGCTCGGAATCCTTCGGGATACCGGCGAAGCCCATCGCGGTGCCCGGGACGAAGCCCTTCGGATTGGCAATGAACTTGTTGAGGTCGTCGAAGGTCCAGGTGCCGCCCTTGGCCTTCATGGCGGCCGAGAAATTGAAGCCGTTGCGACCCTCGCCCCTGGCCTCGCCGACGACGCCGTAGAGGTTCGGACCGACACGATTCGGGCCGTTCTTCTCGAAGGTATGGCAGGCGCCGCACTTCTTGGCGGCAGCCGCGCCCTTCTCAACCGAGGCAGTCTGGAGCAGCTTTTCGATCGGCTCGGAGGGCGCAGCGGCAGCGCCAGCTTCCTTGCCGTGGCCGGCATCTTCCTTCACGGCGATCTCGAAGCCGGGCTTTTCCAATGGCTTCGGCGAGAACAGCGCACTCGCGGTGAAGCTCGTCACCAGCAGGATGAGACAGGTGCCGAGCACGGCCCCGAGAATTTTATTGAGTTCAAACGAGTCCATTTCCGGCCAGGCCCCACACCGCAGTAAGGAAAATAGCGGCCGGGCGGCCGCCAGGACGAGCCTCGGGAGAATCAAAGCGTTCCTTGTTGTTTCCCCGAGTTTTGCCATTGAGATATCGGTTTGCCCGGGGTCTGGCAACCCGTATAAGCGACCCGGCTTCGAACCCGTCCCCACCCCATTTCTCGGCGCGGAAAACGCCCGTTTCCAGGCCCCTGCCCCCAAGCCCTTGAACCCAAGATCCCTGACCCAATGACCGATCCCCGCATCCTGGTGCTGATCCCGGCCCGCATGGCCGCCACCCGTCTGCCCGGCAAGCCGCTCGCCGACATCGCGGGCCTTCCGATGATCGTGCATGTGCTGCGCCGCGCCGAGGCCGCCGGCATCGGCCGGGTTGCGGTTGCAACCGACACGGACGAGATCGCGTCCGTCGTGACCGCCCATGGCGGGGAGGCCGTGATGACCCGCGCCGACCACCCCTCGGGCTCCGACCGCATCCACGAGGCCATGCAGAAGCTCGATCCCGACGGCAAGGCCGAGATCGTGGTCAATCTCCAGGGCGATTTCCCGACGATTGCGCCCGAGAGCCTCCGCGAGGTGCTTCCCCCCTTCACCGATCCCGCCGTCGACATCGTGACGCTGGCCTCGCAGATCCACACCGAGGAGGAGGACCTTGCTCCCAGCGTCGTGAAGGCCGTCGGCACCCATATCGGCCCCAGACGGCTGCGCGCGCTCTATTTCACCCGCGCCACCGCACCTCATGGCAACGGACCGCGCTACCACCATATCGGCGTCTACGCCTATCGCCGCGCTGCGCTGGAGCGGTTCGTGTCCCTGCCGCCCTCGCCCCTGGAACGCCAGGAGAGTCTGGAGCAACTGCGGGCCGTTGAGGCCGGCATGCGCATCGACATCATGATCGTCGACAGCGTGCCCCGCGGCGTCGACACGCCGCCCGATCTCGAAACCGCCCGCAGCATCCTTTCCAAATCCTGAGCCGCTGTTACAAGGCCCGTCATGAGCAAGATGAAGATCGCATTCCAGGGCGAACCCGGAGCCAATTCCCACATCGCCATCGTCGAGGCCTATCCCGACGCCGAGCCGATGCCCTGCGCCACTTTCGAGGACGCGCTGTCGGCGATCTCGTCGGGCGAGGCCGATCTCGGCATGATCCCGATCGAGAATTCGGTCGCGGGCCGCGTCGCCGACATCCATCATCTGCTGCCGGCCTCCGGCCTCTTCATCATCGGCGAATGGTTTCTCCCTGTGCGCCATCAGCTGATGGCGGTGAAGGGGACCAGGATCGAAGACATCAAGAGCGTCGAGAGCCATGTGCATGCACTCGGCCAGTGCCGGCGCATCATCCGCAAGCTCGGCATCAAGCCGATCGTGCACGCCGACACCGCCGGCAGCGCACGCGACATCTCCGAGCGCAACGACAAGACCGTTGCCGCGATCGCCTCGCGCCTCGCCGCAAAGATCTACGGGCTCGACATCCTCGCCGAGGATATCGAGGACGAAGCCCACAACACGACCCGCTTCGTGGTGCTGGCGCGCGAGCCGAAATGGGCGGCGCAAGGCTCGGGCCCGCTGGTCACGACTTTTGTATTCCGGGTACGCAATTTGCCGGCCGCGCTCTACAAGGCGCTCGGCGGCTTTGCCACCAACGGCGTCAACATGACCAAGCTCGAGAGCTACATGGTCGACGGCAATTTCTTCGCCACGCAGTTCTATGCCGACGTCGACGGCCATCCTGACGACAAGGGCCTGGCGTTCGCGATCGAGGAGCTGAAATTCTTCTCGCGCGAATTCCGCATCGTCGGCGTGTATCCGGGCCACCCGTTCCGGGCGACGTTCAGCGAGACGCAGCAGGATTGATCTCGTGTTCCGGACGCGCTGCAGCGTGCAACGCTGCTGCGCAGAGCCGGCACCCAGTTCTGCTCGTGGATAGATGGGCCCCGGCTCAGCAGTGCACCGCTACGCGCTGCACTGCGTCCGGGGCACGAGAACTTTTACGCGGCTACCTTAAGCCCGAACGCATCCGCCAGCAGCGAATACGACTTTTTCCGCGCATCGTGGTCATAGACCGCGGTAATCACCATCAGTTCGTCCGGCTTGCTCGCATCGATCAGCGGCTGAAGTTTTTTCTGCACCGTCGCCGGATTGCCGACGAACAGGCGCGAGCGGTTGCGGATAATCGAGGTACGCTCGGAGTCCGTATAGGGATAGGACAGCGCTTCCTCGACACTCGGCAGCGGCAGATACTGGCCGCGGTCGCGGCGCAGGCGGTTGAGGTCGAAAGAACTCGCGAGCCTTTCGGCCTCTTCATCGGTGTCGGCAGCGATAGCGGCGACTGCGAGGATCGCGCGCGGGCTCGCGCTCCAGGCCGAGGGCTGGAAGCGGTTACGGTAATGCACCATCGCATCGATCGCGTCATGGGACGCAAAATGATGGGCGAAGGCGAAGCCCATGCCCACTTGCGCGGCGAGCTCCGAGGAATAGTCGCTGGAGCCGAGCAGCCAGATCGGCGGCAGCGGCGTGTCGTCGGGCATCGCGACGACGTTGTTGTAGGGGTGCCCAGATGGAAATTCGCGGGTCTGCCACAGGATCAGTTCGTGAAGCCGCTCGAGAAAATCGTCGCCTTCGCGGCGGTCGAGCCGGCTGCGCAGCGCGTAAGCGGTGGCGCCGTCGGTGCCGGGCGCGCGGCCGAGGCCGAGATCAATGCGGCCGGGAAACAGCGCCTCCAGCATCTTGAAGCGTTCAGCCACGACCAGCGGGGCGTGGTTGGGCAGCATCACGCCGCCGGAGCCGACGCGGATGTGTTTCGTCACCGCCGCGATCTGCCCGATCATCACGTCGGGCGCCGGGCTCGCGACCGAGGCAAGGTTGTGGTGCTCGGCGAGCCAGTAGCGGACATAGCCGAGCCCGTCGACATGGCGCGCCAGATCGATGCTGTTGCGCAGCGCCGCGGCGGGCTTCGTGCCTGTGGTGACGACGGAGAGGTCGAGGACTGAAAGCGGGATCATCGCGAGCTAAACTAGTGGAGGCTGGCGCGGCGGCAATGGGCCGACAGCGCAGGTCTGGCGTGTGCGGGCCGCGATCACCGGGGGCAAGCCGATCCAGAATGATGGGCCAGACACTGACCCGGCAACATCACATTCCTTCTGCCCACACATCAAAATCGCCTTCGTCCTCCACTCGTTTCCTATCATACTATTGATATAATGTATTATTATTGGATTGATGGATATCCCACCTGCAGTCAGTATCGCGCCATAATTCGAATATACTCGATAAAAGTGGGCCACTTCCCATCATCGATGGGCTGTCGAGAAACCCGTCTTTGCCCTATCTTAGCCTCTCCCAATATAGACCTGACCGCCGGCCGCCAAAATCCTGGAGTGAGTGGTGCCATGACTGATCCGACGATTCCTGCCCAAGCCGACGGGCAAGACGGGCACCTGAAGCGACCTGCGATATCCTTCGAATTCTTTCCGCCCAAGACGGAAGATATGGAGCGCAATCTCTGGGAGACCATCAACCGGCTGGCCCCGCTCGACCCGAAATTCGTCTCGGTGACCTATGGCGCCGGCGGCTCGACCCGCGAGCGGACCCATTCGACCATCTCGCGCATCCTGAAGGAAACCGCGTTGCTGCCGGCCGCGCATCTGACCTGCGTCGGTGCTTCGCGCGGCGAGATCGACGAGATCGTCGACCGCTATCACGAGGTCGGCGTCCGCCACATCGTGGCCTTGCGAGGCGATCCCGTCGGCGGCATCGGGACGCCCTATTCCAGCCATCCCGACGGTTACCAGAGCTCTGCCGACCTCGTCGCGGGGATCAAGAAGCGGCACGGCGATATCGAGGTCTCGGTCTCGGCTTACCCCGAGAAGCATCCGGAGGCGCGCGACTTCGATGCCGATATCGACACGCTCCAGGCCAAGGTCGACGCGGGTGCGGCGCGCGCGATCACCCAGGTGTTCTTCGATAACGACCTCTACTTCCGCTACCTCGACCGCGTCCGTGCGCGCGGCATCAACATCCCGATCGTGCCGGGCATCATGCCGATGCACAATTTCAAGCAGGCGAGAGCCTTCGTCACGCGCACCGGTACATCCGTGCCGGACTGGCTCGCCGAGAAGTTCGAGGGCCTCGATAACGACGCCGAGACGCGCAAGCTGGTGGCTGCCACCGTTGCCGCCGGCCAGGTGCAGAAACTCGCCAAGCGCGGCGTCGACACATTCCATTTTTACACCATGAACCGCGCCGATCTCGTGTTCGCGATCAGCCATTTGCTCGGCATCCGCGCCAAGAGCGTGCAGAAGGCGGCGTAAAAGAAAATGACCGTACCCACTTCTCCCAAGCGAACTGCCCTGCTCAATGCCGCACGCGAGCGTATCCTCGTGCTCGACGGCGCCATGGGCACGATGATCCAGAACCTCCAGTTCGACGAAGCCGCCTTCCGCGGCGAGCGCTTCAGGGATTTCCATCGCGACCTGCGCGGCAACAACGATCTGTTGATCCTGACCCAGCCGCAGGCGATCGAGGACATCCACGCCGCCTATTTGCGCGCCGGCGCCGACATCGTCGCGACCAACACGTTCTCGACCACCTCGATCGCGCAGGCCGATTACGACCTCACCGACATCGTCTACGAAATGGCGCGCGAAGGCGCCCGCCTCGCCGGCAACGCCGCACGACGCGTCGAGGCCGAGGACGGCAAGCCGCGCTTCGTCGCCGGTGCCATCGGCCCGACCAACCGCACCGCCTCGATCTCCCCCGACGTGTCCAATCCCGGCTACCGCGCCGTCACGTTCGACGATTTGCGCAAATCCTATGGCGAGCAGATCAACGGCATGCTCGACGGCGGCGTCGACCTGCTGCTGGTCGAGACCATCTTCGATACGCTGAATGCCAAGGCGGCGCTCTACGCCATCGCGGAGATCGCGGAGCAACGCGGCATCGACGTGCCCGTGATGGTGTCGGGCACCATCACCGATAAATCCGGCCGCCTGCTCTCGGGCCAGATGCCGGAGGCGTTCTGGAATTCGGTGCGGCACGCCAAGCCCGTCACCATCGGCTTCAACTGCGCGCTCGGCGCCGAAGATTTGCGCGCGCATATCGCCGATATCGGCCGTGTGGCTGACACGCTGGTGTGTGCCTATCCGAATGCCGGTCTGCCCAACGAGTTCGGCCAGTATGACGAGACGCCCGAGTACATGGCGCGCCTGGTCGGCGAGTTCGCCCGCGATGGCCTCGTCAACATCGTCGGCGGCTGTTGCGGCACCACGCCGGAGCACATCGCGGCGATTGCCGCGGCCGTCGCACCGCACACGCCGCGTATCGTGCCCGAGATCGAACCGCGCCTGCGGCTCTCCGGCCTAGAGCCGTTCATCCTGACCGACGCGATCCCGTTCGTGAATGTCGGCGAGCGCACCAACGTCACGGGCTCCGCCCGCTTCCGCAAGCTGATCACCAACGGCGACTATACGGCCGCGCTGCAGGTCGCGCGCGACCAGGTCGAGAACGGCGCGCAGATCATCGACGTCAACATGGATGAGGGCCTGCTCGACTCCGAAGCCGCGATGGTGACCTTCCTCAACCTCGTCGCCGCCGAGCCCGACATCGCCCGCGTCCCCGTGATGGTGGACTCCTCGAAATTCTCGGTGATCGAGGCCGGCCTGAAATGCGTGCAGGGCAAGCCGGTCGTCAATTCGATCTCGATGAAGGAAGGCGAGGAGAAGTTCATCCACGAGGCCAACATCGCCCGGCGCCATGGTGCGGCCGTGGTGGTGATGGCGTTCGACGAAGTCGGCCAGGCCGATACGTTCGCGCGCAAGACCGAAATCTGCAAGCGCGCCTACGACATCCTGGTGGACCGCGTCGGCTTCCCGCCAGAGGACATCATCTTCGATCCGAACATCTTCGCGATCGCGACCGGCATCGAGGAGCACAACAATTACGGCGTCGACTTCATCGAGGCGACGCGCTGGATCCGCAAGAACCTGCCCGGCGCGCATATCTCGGGCGGCGTCTCCAATTTATCGTTCTCGTTCCGCGGCAACGAGCCGGTGCGCGAGGCCATGCACTCGGTGTTCCTGTATCACGCCATCAAGGCCGGCATGGACATGGGCATCGTCAATGCCGGGCAGATGATCGTCTATGACGACATCGATGCCGAGCTGCGCCAGGTGTGCGAGGACGTGGTGCTGAACCGCGATCCCGGCGCCTCCGAGCGCCTGCTGGCGCTCGCCGAAAAATTCCGCGGCAACAAGACCCAGACCAAGGAAGCCGACCTCGCCTGGCGCGAATGGCCGGTGGCCAAGCGGCTGTCGCATTCGCTGGTGCACGGGATCACCGAGTTCATCGAAGTGGACACCGAAGAGGCCCGCAAGGAATCGAAGCGCCCGCTCGACGTGATCGAGGGGCCGCTGATGGCCGGCATGAACGTGGTCGGCGACCTCTTCGGCGACGGCAAGATGTTCCTGCCGCAGGTGGTGAAATCGGCGCGCGTGATGAAGCAGGCGGTGGCCTGGCTGATGCCGTTCATGGAGGAAGAGAAGGCGCGCAACCTCGCCAACGGCATCGGCACCGAGGGCTCCTCCTCCGCCGGCAAGATCGTGCTCGCGACCGTGAAGGGCGACGTCCACGACATCGGCAAGAACATCGTCGGCATCGTGCTCCAGTGCAACAATTTCGAGGTCATCGACCTCGGCGTGATGGTGCCGGCCGCCAAGATCGTCGAGACCGTGAAGGCGGAGAAGGCCGACATCGTCGGGCTATCAGGCCTGATCACGCCTTCGCTCGACGAGATGGCGTTTTTCGCCGGCGAGTTGCAGCGCGAAGGCCTCAAGCTGCCGCTGCTGATCGGCGGCGCCACCACGAGCCGCGTGCATACGGCCGTGAAGATCGACCCGAGCTATCGGGCCGGTCCCGTCGTGCATGTCAACGACGCCAGCCGCGCCGTCGGCGTCGCGTCGTCGCTGCTGAGCCCCGAGAAGCGCGAGGCGTATGCCGCCGAAGTGCGCGCCGAATACGCAAAAATCTCGGACGCGCATCTGCGCGCGCAGGCCGACAAGAAGCGGCTCAAGCTGGATGTCGCCCGCGCCAACCGCGTGCCGGTCGACTTTGCCAAGAACAAGCCGGTGAAGCCGACCTTCCTCGGCACCCGCAGCTTCGACGAATACGACCTCGCCGAACTCGTGCCCTATATCGACTGGACGCCGTTCTTCCAGACCTGGGAGCTTGCGGGACGCTTCCCCGCCATCCTCGACGATGCCAAGGTCGGCGAGGTCGCGCGCTCGCTTTATGACGATGCGCGCAAGATGCTCGACCTGATCGTCAAGGAGAAGTGGTTCCGGGCACGCGCCACCGTCGGCTTCTGGCCGGCCAACGCGCAAGGCGACGACATCGTGCTCTATGCCGACGAAAGCCGGACCAAGCCAATCGCGACACTGCACACGCTGCGCCAGCAGCTCGAGAAGCGCGAGGGCCGCTTCAACGCCGCGCTCGCCGACTTCGTCGCACCCGCTGGCGTGCCGGATTATGTCGGCGGCTTCGTCGTCACCGCCGGCATCGGCGAGGACGTGATCGCCGACCGCTTCAAGATGGCCAACGACGACTATTCCTCGATCCTGTGCAAGGCGCTGGCCGACCGCCTCGCCGAAGCCTTCGCCGAGCGCATGCATGCCCGCGTTCGCCGCGAGTTCTGGGCCTATGCGCCGGACGAGACGCTCTCCCCCGACGATCTGATCCTGGAGAAGTACCAGGGCATCCGCCCCGCGCCCGGCTATCCCGCGCAGCCCGACCACACCGAGAAGGCGACGCTGTTCGAGCTGCTCGATGCGGAAGCGACCGCCGGCGTGAAGCTGACCGAGAGCTTTGCGATGTGGCCGGGCTCCTCAGTGTCGGGGCTCTATTTCGCCAACCCCGAGAGCTATTATTTCGGCGTCGGCAAGATCGAGCGCGACCAGGTCGAGGACTATGCCGCGCGCAAGGGCATGAGTGTGGCCGAGACCGAGCGCTGGCTCGCGCCGGTGCTGAACTACATCCCGTCGCAACAGATCGACAGGGCCTTTGCGGCGACACCGGCGAACGACGAGACCTCGAAGGATCTCGCCTCGCATCCGCCGGGCTGCACCTGCGCGGTGCATCTGGTCTGGCAGAAGAAGCGCGCGGGGGCGGGATAGACCCGCCTCCAGACAAAAATAAGAAAACAACCCCATGCACAGTAGAGATGGGGTTGAAAGGCTTAAGCAATTTCGGTCTTGCCGAAAAAGACTTGCGCCGTCGGGCAAACCACCTGTATTGTTGCATCATCGCTCACTGCGCCGGTTTGGTACTCCGGCGGATGCGAGCGCCCCAATCTCGTCATTGCGAGCGCAGCGAAGCAATCCAGAATCTTTCCACGGCGACAGTCTGGATTGCTTCGCTGCGCTCGCAATGACGGAGCAAGCGGCGACGCCACGACGCTCCAATTTACATCTTCAAGCCCGGACGTAACTTCGTTCGCGGGAACTCGCCGCTTGTGAACGCGATCACTTGTCCGCTCAACCTTCGTTCGCTACTCTCTCGGTCTACTACCTTCAAACCGACGGTTTGCTCGGGATCGAACATATGAAGCAGTTCATTGCACTGTTCGTCGCCGCAATCGTTCTCGTCGTGCTGCCCACGATTGCCGCCGCGGACTGTCCGAAAGGCTACGTGCCATGCGGCGAGCGAAATCAGTTGTGCTGCCCAGGCAAGTAGCCAGCCGCAAATGGCTTTGGCTCGGCACTGGCGTGTTCGTTGCGATCGGCCTCGTGATGATTGCCGCCTGGGTCGGGTTCCCGCGCAAGAAGCAGACGATCACGGCCATCCTCACCGAAACAGGTTATTTCGAGGTGGTCCCGCCCAGCACGTTCGGAGGTCCCGGCACCATCAACACGATCGAATACTTAAGCAACGGCCGGCTTGAACTGCACCCGACCTGCGACGTCGATCCCGCGATCCTGACCGGCAAGATCCAGAAATCGCCGACCGTGGACCGCGACCTGAAGCAGTCGCTCGAGAAGAAGCTCGACGTCTCCGCGCAGGTCAGGGACAAGCTGTCGGCCGTCGCCGGGATGCAGCAGGTCGACTCCATCCACCTCAAGCTCGAGAACGCCAACATCCTGCTGATTTCCGACGAGTCGCTGATCTCGACCCGGAACGCGTTGCTCAAGGCCGAATGCGAGGACGCGGTCACCCAGAACATTTCGAACGGCGGCGTCGTGTGCCAGACGCGGTCGGTTCTGGAAGCCGATGTCGTCTACGAGATCAAATACCGCGACGAGATCTCGATGGAGGAGAAGGCGAAGCTGACATCCGAGATCGCTGCGAAGCTCGAGCTGGACGCACACCAGGGGTCGGACGACAAGGTGTCCGGCTCACAATTGTTCTTCGGCATCAGATTGTCGCCAAATCCGATCGTCCTGAAGACCGCGACGGGCGAGATCAAGCCCTGTACGCGGAAATAGGATCGAGGCACTGTTGTACCCCCCATGAGCGAAGCGACATGCGGGAACAGCTGCCCCGGATATCGCTTCGCTCATCCGGGCTACGACGTCACCGCTCCCCCTTCGGCGGCGCCGGCGGCTGCACGATGTCCTGAAACGGCGACAGTGCCGTGAACGCAAAGCGCGTTCGCTGCGACCAATGGCGATCGCCGCCGAAGCGCAGGGGAATCGGATGCTGGACGCCCAACAATTGATGTGGACGCAGATTGCCGCCGGCATCGCGGTGCTGCTGTCGGGATTGATGCTGTTCAACCTGGTCCGCATGTGGGGCCGGATGCGGGCCGCGCGGAGCTGGGACAAGGTCGAGGGCATCATCACGGTCTCCAGGGTCGACCAGCCGGCCGCACATGCCTCGGACGACCAGAATGACGCCAGGCCCATCATCCGCTATCGCTATCGGGCCGGCGGCCAGGAGCTGGAAAGCGACAAGATCTTCGTCGGCGGCCCCGCCATCACGACGAGGGTGCTGGCCGCAAAACTGACGGGGCGATATCCGGTCGGCGCCCATGTCGAAATCCATGTCGATCCGAAGCAACCGGCCGAGGCGCTGCTGGAGCCCGCCGCGGCACAGAACGTCGCGGCGCTCGTGGCGTTCACGATCGTGTTCGGCGTCATCGCCGCCACCCTGACCGCGCATTCGCTTGCCGGTCACGTGCTGTACGCCGACAACGGCGTTCCGCTGTTCGCCTTCGCGCTGCCGATCATCGTGCTCGTGGGCGGCGTGTTCTGCGTCGCCGAATATGTCCGGACGCGCCGGCTGGCGAGCGCCAGCCTGCGCTGGCCGACCACGACCGGCAAGGTCACCCGCTGCGACGTGATCGAGGAGATCATCGAGGAGAAGACCGAACACGACAACAGGCCGACGACGTCGAAGCTTGTGCACCGCTATCAGGTCGATCTCCGCTACGCCTACAAGGTCGACAAGCGCGACTTCACCGGCACCGAAATCAACTGGGGCGGCACCATGATCTCCGGGCTGCGCGATGTTGCCGAAAAGGAAGCGGCGAAATATCGCCCCGGGCAGAACGTCAGGGTTTATTACAACCCGAACCAGCCGGGACAAGCCGTGCTGGAGCCTGCGAGCCGGGAAGGCGCGCTGGGACCGCTGATCGCCGCCGCCGTCTGCGCGGTCGTCGGAGGCCTGTTCCTGACGATCCTGATCAAGATCGGGTTCGCATAGCGGCGCCTCTCCCCGCGGGCTTGCTCCGCCTCTCCCGCTTGCGGGAGAGGCCGACGCGCTCGCAGAGCGCGGCGGGTGAGGGCTCTCACCACACAGGGACACCCTCCGCAATTCTCGACAATCCCGACGCGGAGACACCCCCACCCCAGCCCTCCCCCGCAAGCGGGAGAGGGAGCCCACTGCCGATGCTGTCGCATCGTGCATACTATATGCGATTGCCCTGCCGCCTGCGGGGAGAGTTGAAAAAGGCTCACCCCTTTGGCGGCGCCAGCGGCTGCACGATCTCCCGGAACGGTGCCAGCGCCTCGCAGCGCTCGGCATGGGCGCTGAGCGCCGGATAGCGCACCGTGTCGAACAATTGCGGATGCGCCTCGCGGGTAAAGCGGACGACGCAGGCCACCGCGATGTCAGCGTGGCCGATGCGGTCGCCCAGCCAATACGGCGTCGCCACCCTGGCGCGCTCGGCTTCGAGCACCTTCAGCACGTCGCCGATCTGCGCCTGGCAACGCTCGACCCATAGCGTTAGCTGCTCCTTTCGCAGCACGCGCTCATAGAGCAGGCTCACGGTCTTGTCGCCAAGACCGGACGCGAACGCGCAGATGCGCAAATGCTTCCGCCGATCGGCGCCGCTGCGCGGCAGCATCGCCTTCTCGGGCCCGACGAGCTCATCGAGATAATCCAGGATGATCGTGCTCTCGATCAGCGCCTCGCCGTCGTCGAGCACCAGCGTCGGCACGCGGCGCAGCGGATTGTATGGCGCGATCCTGTCGGCGTCGCCGAAGGTCGACCACGGCCTGTGCTCGAAGGCGAGCCCGTAAAGCCGCAGCGCAATCGCGACGCGGCGGACGAAGGGAGAGTCGTATTGGCCGATCAGGAACATGGTTTTTGCTCGCTCGTCATGGCCGGGCTTGCCCCGCCTGCGGGGCCAAAGCCCCTTCGGCGCGGCGTAGGCCCGGCCCTCCATTCTTCATTACGGGCGCATTTTTAGGTAGAGATGGATGCCCGGATCAAGTCCGGGCATGACAGAGCTGGGCACGGAGCAAGAAGATGCAACGAGTCGCACCGGTCACGCTTGGGCTTTCTCTGCTCGCAGCAGCGCATCTCGCTCACGCGCAGGACCGCCCGACCGGCTTCCAGACGCCGTCGAACAACATCGCCTGCCAGTTCTACACCGACAATAGCCAGGGCATCTCCGTTGCGACCTCATGAACATGGACGCGCCCGCGCCGGCCCGCCGATTGCGAACTCGACTGGGGCCACGCCTTCGAGATGAGCGCAAAGGGAGCTGCGGGGCGCATCTGCGCCGGCGACACGGTGATGGGTCCGTCATTGCCGGTGCTGGCCTATGGCGAGGTCTGGCAGCGCGCGGGATTCACCTGCCGGTCGGAGCAGACCGGGCTGACGTGCTTCAATGCGATGCAGCGAGGGTTTTCGCTGGCAAGGGCGAAGCAGGAGGTGTTTTCGGTCAAACGCTCATCTAAATCAGCACGAAACAGGTGGAGAACTACCAAAAAGGATCACCGCAAGCTACTCTTTGCGCCTTCCATCAGGCACTTTCCTGCAACCGTAGCGGGAGATCAAGTGCGATGACGACAAAGGGCTATCGAGTCCGCATTTCACGCGAAGGCGAAGAATTTGAAGTCGAGGGAGACAGAGCCTTCGTCCTTAAAATGCTCGAGCGCTTCCACCCGAACGAAAACCCGGCGGCAGCGGTCGAAGCATTGGGCTCCGCCCGGAATCGCGGAAAGAAGGTCAGCCCGGCCGTTGTCGCGAAAGCTAAGTCGATCTCGATTCGGGAGTTTGTCCAGCAGCTTAGGCTCAAGAGGCACACCGATATAACTCTCGCGTTCGGCTATTACTTAGAGCGCCAAGCTGATACTACCGAATTCACTCCTGCGGATATTAACAACTGTTACTACGAAGCGAAGATCGAGAGCTCGAACACGAGCCAAATGATAATTCAGAACATAAGACGAGGGTACATGATGCTCTCGAAGACTAAGGGCGAGAAAGGTAGAAAGAGGTACACACTAACTAGATCGGGTGAAACCTTTATAGAATCGAAGATTTCAGAAAGCGCTTCATAGCGAGGCGCATATGGCGACCGCAAAAAAGCCGAAGGAGACCAAGGCGGCCCAAAAGTTATCGCCGCTACTAAGGTCTGCGTTCGAAGTGCTGAACCACGGCCTTTGGCATTTTTTTAGAAGCGACACATCCACCGACATGAAGTTTGCCTTGCTCCACGTCGATCAGGCCATCGAGTTAATTCTGAAGGAGTGCGTGCGAGCGGCCGGCAAGTCTATCTACCGGAATCCCAAGGAGACTATCACTATTTGGGGAGCGTATGAGATCTTGGCGGGATTGAACGTGGTGATTCCCGAACGCGCAGATCTTGAGCTATTGCACGAAGAAAGAAACAGCATTCAGCACAAGTACGCGAACCCGACGGCGGACGACGCAGCATTCCACATAGATAAAGCTATGCGCTTCATACGACGATTCCTGACGGACCAATTGGGTATCGACGTAAAGGATTACGTATCGGCAGAATTTCTTGACCAACTGGACGACTGATAGAAACGGCACTGCCTGTTCAGCCCGCCCAATAACCAACAAGGATACCACAGGAAGTAAAATGTCCGTTCGCTTCACGATCATCTACGCGAGCCTGTTCTTCGTCCTCTTAATCTTGGTCGCCTTTCTAACTGGCCCGCTATGGGGTCTCCGTTTGGACTACGAGAAAGGCCAGCAAATGCAGCTCATACAGCTATGTTTGCCAGTTTTCCTCTCTTATCTCGCGGCCGCAGTGTCTTATGCAACCGTAGGAAAGACGTTACCAGAGCCGACAGGCGAACGAGGAAAGATTTTGCGGCTGGTGACCCTCGGCGGTTTCACCATTTTCCTCGTCGGCGTCACCGTTTCAACATTGATGTACTTCGCAACCGCGAATGGCTGGTTAAAGAATGGAGGCTTAGATTTTGAGAAGTACAGCCTGACTCTCACCCTTTTACTCGGATTTTTGGGTAGCACCACGTCGACCGTATCGACGTTCATCTTTTCGGCCAAGCAATAGAAAGGCCGTAGGAAGATGATAAGAGTTTATCTTCTTTGCACAATCACGATGATCATAGCAACGGCTACAGCTGTTGCCGCGAAGGACTCGTCACTCGCACCGACTCATCTCTGCTATTTTTTCAAGACGCTATTGCCCTGCGCCAAGCTTCGAGCGCCAATATCGCTAGAAGGATTTCAAAAGGTTAACTACCGCCCGACCAAGTGGATACCGCTTTGGCCCAAAAACACTGCCTTCGGAGGCGACGACAATAGCGACGCAAAGCTTCAGCCGGATTATTACAACCGAGCAATTCCATTCAACCCGATGCAACCAAACATCGAGTCGGTCGACCTGAACTCCGACATATTCGGTGCGAGCTTCGTGGACAACGAACTCTCCAGAATATCGAGTTGGATGTTGCCCCAAGAGAAGTATGCACTGGCGCTAGTCGATTCCTCCAAAGTGTTTCGCGCTCCTCAAATTCTTGAACTTTGGAAGCAATCGTTGAAGTCCGGCTTACATTGTGAGCAACATGCAACAGAATACACTGCAGGCCCCGCAGTTGAGCGCTTTTGTGCCTTCACACGACTATCTTCCAAGAAGAAGATAGCACCGCTCGAATATTGCACGTACGAAGTAGACGTCCCATCCAATATCAGGGGTGAAATGACGTGCACAGTGGTTGCAGAGATCTCAGATGCCTCCTCAAAGCTATTGGCGGCGCGCTACGTTTATTATGACTTCAGCGGCGGTGACTATGCGGGACAGTTTCGATGCCAATTCGATCGTATGACCCTTGATCAAGCTAGCGATCAGTTGCGCAATTTTGTCAGACAAAGGTTCGGCGCGTCTTCGAAATACTTCGCCCTCCCGGACGAGGGCGGAGGCTTCAGATTTAGGGCCGAGGGAATCAATGTTGAAGACAAGGAGGAGCGCATGTTCGTGCGAACAGCACTCTCTGGGAGCATGAGCCTTGACCTACGCAAAAAAGGGCGCACGCCAGCCGTCTCGATTTTTCTGGACGCTTGGTTCAGCGTAAGCGCGCAAGCAAGTGACGATATTATCAGCTATCGAGAGCCCAGCTCCGCGATGGGCAATCGGCTGCGCAATCACTTTGAGGATACCCTTAAGAGTTTCATGAACAATGGTTCTTCATGTTGGTTCGATGGTTGACACGCAGCCTCTCGCCGCTCGGAAGCCCATCCCCTAACCGTTCTCGCCTACTCTTGCGGCCGCCCTATATTCGACTTGACGCAGCGCTCTAGGCCCGCATTTACCGGCAAGCTTGACTAGGTGGGGATGAACGCTAACTTCTAGCCCACGAGACAGACGGCGACTAGCGCCATATAGCGCGGCCTCTCTCCAGAGCATGCAATGAAGGCGGTGCTTTTAAGCGAGCCTGTTACCGTATACCTACTCGATGATCGGCACGTGCTTCGCTGCATCGCGCGGCGCCGTGCCGTCGAGGCGCGGATCGTCGGCCACCTCGATCTGCCGGCGGAACGGGCGGAATCCGGAGCGCTGGTAGAACGCGACGGCCGAGGGATGGTCGAAGGTGCAGGTGTGCACCCAGACGCGGTTGGGCTCGCGTGACCAGGCGATCTCCAACGCGCGGTTCATCAGGAAGCGGGCGGCGCCCGTGCCGATCAAGCCAGCGGTGACGCCGAAATAGACCAGCTCGCACTGGCCGCCCTCGCGGAAGTCGAGTTCAAGCAGGCCTTCGTCGCGGCCGGCCACGACAAGGGCGTAGACCTCTATCCCCGGTGCGTGGATGATTGCGGCGAGTTCGGCATCGTTCATGCGCGCCCGCGAGAACCACAGCCACTCCTCGCCGACGCGGCGGTGGAGATCGCGATACCAATCGAGCGTGGGTGCGTCGGCCTTGCGAAGCGTCCATGCGCCCGGCGGATCGTCACGGCGCGCGGGACGCTCCGTCATCTCCAGATGGGTCACGACGGCGGCGATCTTCCCGGCGGGGACGTCGGAATATCCGTCGGGGAGGATCATTCTGATTCCGTTTTGTTATGCATGGTGTTGAAACTTGAAGAGCGACGGCGATGCCTCCACTCGGTCATTGCGAGAGCAGCGAAGCAATCCAGACGCTTTCCGCGGAGACGGACTGGATTGCTTCGTCGCAAGCGCTCCTCGCAATGACGGTGGGGAGGCTACTAGAGCGGCCTACCCTTCCCCCTCGTCGCTCGCCAGCACGCCCTTCACCGCGCGCGCCCAGCCGGCGAGCTTTCGCTCTCTTGTCGCCTGGCTCATGTTCGGCTTGAAGCGGTGCTCGAGGCGCCAATTGTCGGCGAACTTGGTCGGCTCGGGATAGACGCCGGCCGCAAGACCAGCGAGATAGGCGGCGCCCAGCGCCGTCGTCTCCTGGATCACGGGGCGATCGACGGGGGCATCGAGGAGATCGGCGAGGCGCTGCATGGTCCAGTCGGAGGCGGTCATGCCGCCGTCGACGCGGAGGACCACACTTGCCGTTTCCGAGCTGGGCCAGTCCGCGCGCATCGCGGCCCAGAGGTCGAACGTCTGGTAGCAGACGCTTTCGAGTGCGGCATGCGCGAGTTCGGCCGGGCCGGTGTTGCGGGTGAGGCCGAACAGCGCGCCGCGCACACGCGGATTCCAGTAGGGCGCGCCCATGCCGACGAAGGCGGGGACGAGATAGACGCTCTGCATGGAGTCCGACTGGTCGGCAAGAGGTCCGGTCTCGGCGGCGTGCTTGATGATACCGAGGCCGTCGCGCAGCCATTGCACCGCGCTTCCCGCGACGAAGATCGAGCCTTCGAGCGCATAGGTACGCTTGCCGTCGAGCTGATAGGCGACGGTGGTGAGCAGCTTGTTCCTGGAGACGACGGGCGTGGTGCCGGTGTTGAGCAGCGCGAAGCAGCCGGTGCCGTAGGTGGACTTCATCATGCCCGGACGGAAGCAGGCTTGCCCGATGGTCGCGGCCTGCTGGTCTCCGGCGATGCCGGAGATGGCGATGGCGCCGCCGAACAGGTCCGGCACGCTCTCGCCGAAGCGGGCGGAGGAATCCTTCACCTCGGGCAGCATCGAGCGCGGCACGCCGATGATCTCGAGGAGCTCGTCGTCCCACTGGCCGGTGTGGATGTTGAACAGCAGCGTGCGCGAGGCATTGGTGGCGTCGGTGGCGTGCACCTTGCCGCCGGTGAGGCGCCAGAGCAGGTAGCAGTCGACGGTGCCGAACATCAGCTCGCCGCGCGCGGCGCGACCGCGCGCGCCGGGAACGTGATCGAGAATCCAGGCGACCTTGGTGCCGGAAAAATAGGGATCGATGATCAGGCCGGTCTTCTGCGAGATCACGCCCTCGCGGCCGTCGGCCTTCAGTTTCGCGCAGATGTCGGCGGTGCGGCGGTCCTGCCAGACGATGGCGCGGTGCACGGCCTGCCCGGTGGCGCGGTCCCACACCACGGTGGTCTCGCGCTGGTTGGTGATGCCGATCGCGGCGATGTCCTTCGCCGTAATGCCGGCCTGCTCGATCGCATCGCGGCAGACCATCACGGTCGAGGTCCAGATGTCGTCCGGCTCGTGCTCGACCCAGCCCGAGGCCGGAAAATGCTGCGGAAACTCCTGCTGCGCTTTTGCGGCGATCGAGATGTCGCTGCGGAAGACGATCGCGCGCGAGGACGTGGTGCCCTGGTCGATGGCGAGGATGAAAGACATGGAAACTTACCTTGGCCGCTATCCCGGAGGGGATCATTGTGTCGCGCCAAAGGGAGCGGATTGGAGGCGGAAGGTCAAGATTGGATGCGGGCGTCTCGACCGTTCCCTTCTCCCCTTGCGGGAGAAGGTGGCGCAAAGCGCCGGATGAGGGGTATGCTTCGGCGACCACAGCAGGAAGAGATTCACGCGCGGAGAGAACCCCTCACCCGTCTCGCCGCTCCGCGGCGATCCACCCTCTCCCGCAGGGGGAGAGGGAAAGAAGCCTACACCGCCGCCGTGGTCACGCCGCCGTCGATGACGATGGTTTGCCCCGTCATGAAGCTCGACGCATCCGAGGCCAGATAGGCCACCGCGCCGGCGATCTCGTCGGGTTCGCCGATGCGACGGAGCGGGGTGGTGGCGGTGCGGCGCTTGAGGTTGGCTTCGTCTTCCCAGAGCGCGCGGGCGAAATCGGTCTTGACGAGGCCGGGCGCGATGCAATTGACGCGGACGCCTTTCGGGCCCCATTCGCCGGCGAGCGAGCGGCACAGCGCGAAGTCTGCGGCTTTCGAGATGCCGTAGGCGCCGATCACGGTGGAGCCGCGCAGGCCGCCGATCGAGGAGATGATGATCACGGAGCCGTTGCCGCGCTCGACCATTCCAGGGATCGCGAGCGCGGAGAGCCAGATGTTGCTCTTGACGTTCGAGCCCATGATCTTGTCGAAGGCTTCGTCCGTGATGTCGAGCAGCGGGCCGTAGTACGGATTCACGGCGGCATTGCAGACGAGGATGTCGATCTTGCCGTAGTGCTTGATCGTGCCGGAGATCAGCGCCTCGACCTCGGCCTTGCGCGCGATGTTGCAGGGGATGACGGTGGCATCGCCGCCCGCCGCGATGATGCCGTCGGCGACTTCCTTGCAAGCGTCGGCCTTGCGGGAGGACACCACGACCTTGGCACCGAGCTTTGCGAGCAGCTCGGCGGAGGAGCGGCCGATGCCGCGGCTGGAGCCGGTGACTATGGCGACCTTGCCGGTGAGATCGAAGGGGGTGTTTTTCATTGGTGTTGCCTCGTTGATACCGCGCACTCGTCATTGCGAGCGAAGCGAAGCAATCCAGAGTCTTACCGCGGAGGCAGTCTGGATTGCTTCGTCGCTGCGCTCCTCGCAATGACGAAGGAGAGACCTAGATCAACCCGCCCGCATCCGCGACGCGGCGCTGGTGGTAGTCGGTGTCGCCGAACGAGTTCTCGATCATGGTGAGGCGCTTGAAGTAGTGGCCGATCTTCGCCTCCATGGTCATGCCGATGCCGCCGTGGAGCTGGATCGACTGCTGGCCCACGAACTTCAGCGACTTGCCGATCTGGACCTTGGCGGCGGCGATCGCGTTGGAGCGCTCGTGAGCGTCCTCGAAATCACCGGCCATGGTCGCGAACATCGACATCGAGCGCGCCTGCTCGGCGGCGACGAACATGTCGGAGGCGCGGTGCTGGAGCGACTGGAACGAGCCGATCGCGACGCCAAATTGCTTGCGCGTCTTGATGTACTCGACCGTGGTCTTGAGCGACTCGTCCATCAGGCCGACGGCCTCGGCGCAGAGCGCGATGCGGGCTTCGTCCACCACACGCTCGATGAGGGCGAGCGAGTCGTCGGGATTGCCGAGTGCGGCATCGGCTCCCACCTCGACACCCGTGAAGGTGATGTCGGCGGCGTGCAGGCCGTCCTGCGTCGGGTACGACTTCTTGGTGACGCCCTTGGCATTCGCCGGCACCAGGAACACGCCGATGCCGGTCTTGTCGCGGCGGTCGCCCTTGGTGCGCGCGGTGACGATGAGGGTGTCGGCATTCTCACCGTTCAGCACGACGAATTTTTCGCCGTCGATGACCCAGCCGTCGCCTTTCTTCTTCGCGGTCGTCGAGACGTCGAACAGGTCGTAGCGCGAGTTCTTCTCGAGCTGGGCGAACGCCAGCGTCTTGCTGCCGTCAATGATCCCGGACACATGCGCGGCCTTCTGCGCATCGCTGCCCGCATGGCGCAGGAAGCCGCCGCCGATCACGACGGTTGCGAGATACGGCTCGAGCACCAGCGCCTTGCCGAGCGCTTCCATCACGATCATGGTCTCGACGCCGCCGCCGCCGAAGCCGCCATCGGCTTCCGCGAAGGGCAGGCCCAGCAGGCCCTGCTCGGCGAGCTTGCCCCAGACGGCTTTGCTCCAGCCGCCCTTCTCCTTCATGTACTTCTTGCGGCTCTCGAAATCGTAGGAGTCGGTCAGCAGGCCGTCGATGCTATCCTTGAGAAGCCGCTGCTCCTCGTTCAGATCAAAATCCATGTTTCTCTCCAAATCGGCGGGAATTGCCCTGCCGTCGCCTCACCCTCAGACGTCATCCCCGCGAAGGCGGGGATCCAGTAAACGCAGCCGCCTGCCGTACTCACGACTGCCGCGGCGTACTGGGTCCCCCGCCTTCGCGGGGGACGACACCGTCATCGTTGACTCACAGCCCCAGCACCGCCTTGGCGATGATGTTGCGCTGGATCTCGTTGGAGCCGCCGTAGATCGAGACCTTGCGGTTGTTGAAATAGCTCGGCGCGATCTGGGCGGTCCAGTCCATGGCTTCGTTGGAGCCGTCGTCGCCGTGCAGATCGTAGGGCGCGGCGAACGGGCCGATCACTTCCATGAGCAGCTCGGTGGTGGTCTGCTGGATCTCGGAGCCCTTGATCTTCAGCACCGATGAGGCCGGATTGGGCTTGCCCTTGCCGTGCTTGCCCTCGTCGGCGACGACGCGGAGCTGGGTCAGCTCGAGCGCCTTCAGCTCGATCTCGCAGGCCGCCAGCTTCTCGCGGAACGCGGCATCCTGGATGATCGGCTTGCCGCCCGACTCGACCTTGCCGGCGAGATCGCGGATGCGGCGCAGACGTTCCTTGGAGACGCCGACCCGGGCGATGCCGGTGCGCTCATTGCCGAGCAGGAATTTTGCGTAATCCCAGCCCTTGTTCTCCTCGCCGATCAGGTTCTCGATGGGCACCTCGACGTCGTCGAAGAAGACTTCGTTGACCTCGACGCCGCCGTCGATGGTCTGGATCGGGCGCACGGTGACGCCCTTCGACTTCATCGAGAACACGATGAAGGAGATGCCCATCTGCTTCTTGGCGGTCGCATCGGTGCGGCAGAGGCAGAAGATCATGTCAGCGTGCTGGGCCAGCGTGGTCCAGGTCTTCTGGCCGTTGATGATCCATTTGTCGCCCTTGCGCTCGGCCTTGGTCTTGAGCGAGGCGAGGTCGGAGCCGGAGCCGGGCTCGGAGAAGCCCTGGCACCACCAATCGTCGACATTGGCGATGCGCGGCAGATACTGCTTCTTCTGCTCTTCATTGCCGAAGGTGTAGATGACCGGGCCGACCATGCTGACGCCGAAGGCGAGCGGCTGCGGCGCCGGATAGGACTGCAGCTCCTCGTTGAAGATGTAGTGCTGCACCGAGGTCCATCCCGTGCCGCCATACTGCGTCGGCCAGTGGCTGGTGCCCCAGCCCTTCTTGTTGAGGATGCGCCACCAGGTCACCATCTCGTCCTTCGAGAGGTGACGGCCCTCGACCAGCTTGCGCCGCGTGTCCGGCGGCACGTTGTCGCGGAAGAACGAACGCACTTCCTCGCGAAACGCCTGCTCTTCTTTCGTGAATGCGAGATCCATTGGATCCTCCTGTGAGCGAATTTTATTCTTACCAAACCCGCTGTCATTCCGGGATGCGCCGTAAGGCGCAGGCCCGGAATCCATATCCCCGACTGGTGACTATGGATTCCGGGCTAGCCGCTTCGCGGCGCCCCGGAATGGCAGAAACATTTACTGCAACACCTCGAACAGACCGGCAGCGCCCATGCCGCCGCCGACGCACATGGTGACGACCGCGTACTTGGCCTTGCGGCGGCGGCCTTCGATCAAAGCGTGGCCGGTGAGGCGCGCGCCCGACATGCCGTAGGGATGGCCGACCGAGATCGCGCCGCCGTTGACGTTGATCTTGTCGGGGTCGATGCCGAGCTTGTCGCGGCAATACAGCACCTGCACCGCGAAGGCTTCATTGAGCTCCCACAGGCCGATATCGTCGACGGTGAGGCCGTGACGCTTCAAGAGGCGGGGCACGGCGAAGACCGGGCCGATGCCCATCTCGTCCGGCTCGCAGCCGGCGGAGACGAAGCCGCGAAAGATGCCGAGCGGCTGCAAACCGCGCTTGGCGGCTTCCTTGTCGCTCATGATCACGGAGGCGCTGGCGCCGTCGGAGAGCTGGCTGGCATTGCCGGCGGTGATCGAAAAACCTTCGCCGCGGACGGGCTTCAGGCCGGCAAGGCCCTCAGCCGTGGTCTCGGGGCGCGGGCCTTCGTCCTGCGACAGCGTCACCTCTTTCATCGACACCGCGCCAGTCGCCTTGTCGGTGACGGCCATCAGCGTCGTGATCGGCGCCAACTCGTCCTTGAACTTGCCGCCCTGCTGGGCCGCGGCGGTGCGGCGCTGGCTCTCTAGCGAATATTCGTCCTGCTTCTCGCGGGAGATGCCGTAGCGCTTGGCGACGACTTCCGCCGTGTCGATCATGGGCATGTAGACCTCGCCCTTGATCTTGAGCAGCGCCGGGTCCTGGGCGTGGAAGCCGTTCATCTTGTCGTTCTGCACGAGGCTGATCGACTCGCCGCCGCCGCCGACCGCGATCTCGACGCCGTCGAAGATCACCGAGCGCGCGGCGAGCGCGATCGCCTGCAGGCCCGAGGCGCATTGCCGGTCGATCGTGGTGCCGGCGACGGTGACGGGCAGGCCAGCGCGCAGCAGCGCCTTGCGGGCGATGTTGCCGCCGGTCGATCCCTGCTGGAGCGCTGCACCCATCACGACGTCCTCGACCTCCTTCGGATCGACCTTGGCGCGCGCGACGGCTTCGCCGATGGCATGGCCGAGCAGCGTGGCGCCCTCGGTGGCGTTGAGCATGCCGCGATAGGCCTTGCCGATCGGGGTGCGGGCGGTGGAAACGATGACGGCGTCGGTCAAGAGCGACCTCCTGATGCAGTTTGGATGGATTGTGCTGGTTTCTGCTGCTGGCGCAATTCGTGGCGCGACAATTTTCCGACCGGCGTGCGCGGCAGGTCGTCGACGAACTCGACCTCTGCAGGCAATTCGTGCTTGCCGACCTTGCCAGAAAGCTGCGCGCGCAGCTCGTCGAGCGAGAACGGCCTTGCGTCCGGCCGCAGCTTGATGAAGGCCTTGGCGGCCTCGCCGCGATAGGGGTCGGGAATGCCGAGCACGATCACCTCGTGCACGCCCGGGATGGTGTAGATCGCCTGCTCGATCATCTGCGGATAGACGTTGAAGCCGCCGGAGATGATCATGTCCTTCTTGCGGTCGACCAGGAAGAAATAGCCGTCGGTGTCCATGTAGCCGATGTCACCGGTGAGGAAGCGGCCGTCGGCGAAGGATTCGGCGGATTCCTTCGGCTTGTTCCAATAGCCCCTGGTGACATTCGGGCCCTTGATGCGGATCTCGCCCACTTCGCCCGGCGGCAGCACCTTCGCCGGGTTCTCCAGCGAGACGACGTCGAGCTCGATGCCGGGCAGCATCAGGCCGATCGAGCCGGGCTTGTCGGGGCCTGTGGGCGGATGGCCGGTGCCGGGCGAGCAGGTCTCGGTCATGCCCCAGCCGCTCCTGAGCTTCTTGCCGACCTTGCTCTCGAAGAACCTTGCGACCTCGACCGGCAGCGGCGCGCCGCCCGAGCCGATGGCATTGAGCGAGGAGAAGTCGCGCTTGTCCAGGTCAGGCAGCGCTGCGATCGCGATCCACATCGTGGGAACGCCCGGGAAATAGGTCGCGCGCTTCACCTCGATATCGCGCATCACCGCCTCGACGTCGAAACGCTGATGGAGCGAGATCAGATTGCCGCGGCTGAGCGTGGACAAGAGCACGACGGTGAGCGCGTAGATGTGGAACAGCGGCAGCACGCAGATCACGCGCTCGATCACATCGCCGCGCGTCGCACGCGACGGCTTGCCCCAGACGTCGTAGATCGACACCGCGGAGGTGAGATTGCCGTGGGTGAGCATCGCGCCCTTGGGAAGGCCCGTGGTGCCCCCGGTATATTGCAGCAGCGCGACGTCGTCGGCCGTCACGGACGGCCACTGCGCGGGTGCGGTCGCGCCCTCGATAAACGTCTTGAACGTGACGATGCGGGGATCGTTGGGGATCGGCGCCTGCGGCGTGCCGACCTTGCCCCAATTGTCGTCCTCGCAGACGACGAGGCGGTCGATCAGGCCCTTCTCCAGAAACTTCAGCGCGGTCGGCAGCAGCGCGGCGAGGTTCGAGGTCACGAGCAGACGCGAGCCGGAATCCGAGACCTTGTGGGTCAGCGCGATCTCGCCGTCGAGCGGCGACAGATGCGCGACGCGGGCGCCGGCCTTCAGCGCGCCGAAGAAATTGACGGGATGGTCCGGCGTGTTGCCGAGGAACAGTGCCACGGAAGAGTTCTTGCCGATGCCTTCACGCAGGAAGGCGGCGGCCGCGCGCTCGACCATGGCGGCCAGATCGGTATAGCTGATCGGACGATCGCGGAATTCCAGCGCGGTGCGCGGGCCGTAATTCGCTGCGGCGTTCGACAAGAGGTCAGGCAGCGAACCCTGGACGATGGTGTCGTCCCAACGCACGCCCTCGGGATAAAACTGTTCGCCGGGATGGGTCATTGCTTCCTTAAACCACACAGACCGTCATTCCGGGGCGATGCGAAGCATCGAACCCGGAATGACTGAGAGCTGGAGCGCAAAGCTCCATCAAGCCGCTTTCGAGGCCGCCGCGAGCGACGCAAAGGTCTTGCCCTCGGCCGCGAGCTTCTTCAGCAGCGGGGCGGGCTCGAGGCTGGGGTCGTTGGTCTCCTTGGCGTAGAAGGCCAGGCGATCGGCGATGTGCTTGAGGCCAACGGTGTCGGCCCAGAACATCGGGCCGCCACGATAGATCGGCCAGCCGTAGCCGTAGAGCCAGACCACATCGATGTCGGAGGGGCGTGCCGCGATGCCTTCTTCGAGGATTTTTGCGCCCTCGTTGATCATCGGGTACATCATGCGCTCAAGGATCTCGTCGTCAGTGACGACGCGCTTCTTGCGGCCGAGACGCAGCAGCGTCTCGTCGATCAGCTTCTCGACCTCCGGGTCGGGCAGCGCCGAGCGGGAGCCGGCCTCGTACTTGTAATAGCCCTTGCCGGTCTTCTGGCCGAAGCGGCCGGCTTCGCACAGCGCATCCGCGATCTCCGACTTGATGCCGCGGTCCTTGCGCGAGCGCCAGCCGATGTCGAGGCCGGCAAGGTCGCCCATCGCGAACGGACCCATCGGCATGCCGAATTTTGTAACCACGGCGTCGACCTGCTGCGGCAGCGCGCCTTCGAACAGCAGCTTTTCCGACTGCTTGCCGCGCTGGGCCAGCATGCGGTTGCCGACGAAGCCGTCGCAGACGCCGACCACGGCCGGCACCTTGGCGATCTTGCGCGCGATGGTGACGGCGGTCACCAGCGCATCCGGCGCGGTCTTGTCGGCGCGCACGATCTCGCACAGCTTCATGACGTTGGCTGGCGAGAAGAAGTGCATGCCGAGCACGTCCTGCGGACGCTTGGTCGACTTCGCGATCTCGTCGATGTTCAGATACGAGGTGTTGGAGGCGAGCACGGCGCCCGGCTTGACGTACTGATCGAGCTTGCCGAACACCTCTTTCTTCACCGCCATGGTCTCGAACACGGCTTCGATGACGAGGTCAGCATCGCCGACATTCTCGATGCCGACGACGCCGTTGATCAGCGCCATGCGCTTGGCCGGCGCATCGGCCGGGATGCCGCCGCGCGCGGCGGTCGCTTCCCAGTTCTTCTGCATGATGCCCATGCCGCGCTTGAGCTGCTCCTCACCGGTCTCGATCAGGGTGACGGGAACACCGGCGTTGGCAAACGACATCGCGATGCCGCCGCCCATGGTGCCGGCGCCGAGAATGGCGACACGGTTAACGGGACGCGACTTGGTACCTTCGGGCACGCCGGCGATCTTGGCGGCCTCGCGCTCGGCGAAGAAGGCATAGCGCTGCGCCTTCGACTGGTCGCTGGCGACAAGCTTGAGGAAGCCCTCGCGCTCCTTCTTCAGGCCCTCGTCGAACGGCAGGTCGATGGCGTAGCCGACCGCGTCGGCCGCCGCGAACGGCGCTTCCAGGCCGCGCGACTTCTTGGTCATGGCGGCGACCGCATTGGTGAAGATCGAACGGTCGGCCTTGGCGGCCGCGATCTTGGAATCGTCGTCGCGCAGGCGGCGCAGCGGACGCTTCTCGGCAATCAGCTTGCGGACGAAGGCTTCGCCGCCGGAGGCCGGGCCCTCGACGATCTCCTCGATCAGGCCGTTCTTGAGCGCTTCGGCCGCGCCGATCGGGTCACCGCCGACGATCATCTTGACGGCAAGTTCCGGCCCGACCGCGCGCGGCAGGCGCTGGGTGCCGCCGGCGCCCGGCAGCAGGCCGAGCTTCACCTCGGGCAGGCCGAGCTTTGCCTCTTTGACAGCCACGCGATAATGGCAGGCCAGCGCGACCTCGAGGCCGCCGCCAAGCGCGGTGCCGTGGATCGCGGCAACGATCGGCTTCGGCGAGTTTTCCATTTCGGCCAGAACTTCGTTCAGGCCAGGCGGCTTCGGCGGCTTGCCGAATTCGGTAATGTCGGCGCCGGCGATGAAGGTGCGCCCGGCGCAGGTCAGCACGATGCCCTTGATCGCGGGATCGGCGATTGCGGCCTTGATGCAGTCCAGGATTCCGCCGCGCACTGCGGCACTCAGCGCATTGACCGGAGGGCTGTTGACCGTGACGATCCCGACTTCGTCATGACGCTCAAGCTTGACCACTTCGCTCACGGTGTCCCTCCTTGGTGGGGTAACTTTGTTCAATTTCGCACTGCGGAATTTAATTCCGCATCTTGACGGCAGGGTTATTTTGAAGCACGGACGTTGTCAACGACTCCGCGCAAGAAGCAGATCAGGGATGAAGCGTACAGGCAAGAAGACAGCGACCGACCGGAATTTCGTCGTCGCGCTTTCCCGCGGACTTGACGTATTGCGCGCATTCCAACCCAGCGACGGACTTCTCGGCAACCAGGAGATCGCTGCGCGGACCAACCTGCCCAAGCCGACCGTTTCGCGCCTGACCTACACGTTGACGAAGCTCGGTTATCTGACGCCGGTTCCCCGTTTCGAGAAATATCAGCTCGCGCCCGCCGCAATGGCGCTCGGCTACGCGGCGTTATCCAACCTCGGCGTTCGGCATTTGTCCGAACCGTTTCGCGAGGAAGTGATGCGTGCGACCGGCGGCGCCGTGGCAATCGGCGGCCGCGACCGTCACAGCATGATTTATTTCGGGCAAAGCCGCGGCAGCGAGACCGTCGGCGTTCAACTTGACGTCGGCTCCCGCGTGCCGATTGCAACCAGCGCGATGGGTCGCGCCTATTTCTGGGCGCTCGACGAAGACAATCGCGCCGAACTGTCCCGCGTCCTGCGCGAACATTACGGCAGCCGCTGGCCCAAGATGCGCGACGGACTGGAACGTTCTGGCGAGACCGTGGCGAAATACGGCTTTGCGATTTCCGTCGGCGACTGGCACGACGACATCGGCGCGGCCGGCGTCGCGCTGAGGCTCAATGACGGAACCGGACCTTACGCATTCAATTGCGGCGCGCCCGCATTCCGTTTCACGGAAGAGCGTTTGATCAACGACATTGGACCGCGCCTGCTTGCGATGGTAAGGAACATCGAAGCGGCACTCGGGGGACTGATGCCGCAATCCAAAAAAGACGTCAGCAAAAAGCTGAAATCAGGAGGAAAAGTTGCGCGTGTGGCCGAGGGGTTCAGATAGCCTTTGTCATGATCGGGAGCGGTTCACATCGCACCGTCGTCCGCTGAACATTGTGGGCGAGACGACATGACGCAGGCACAGCTCGCGCAGGGGACATCGCCCCTGCTCGCGGTTCGCGACGTCAGCGTCGTGTTCGGCGGCATCGTCGCGCTCAACGGCGTGTCCTTTGACATGCACAAGGGCCAGATCCTCGGATTGATCGGCCCCAACGGTGCCGGCAAGACCACGCTCTTCAACTGCCTCTCCCGGCTCTACCAGCCGTCGTCCGGCGACATCCTGATGGAAGGCGCGAGCATCTTGTCGCGTCCGCCGCACCGGATCGCCGAGATCGGCATCGGCCGCACCTTCCAGAACGTGGCGCTGTTTCCGAACCTGTCGGTGATGGACAATGTCCGCGTCGGCACGCATGCGCGGACCTCCAGCGACATCATCAGCGACTCGCTGCGCCTCGCCTGGATCCGCCGCAGCGAGACCGACGTCAACAAGAAGGTGCACGAGATCCTCGCCTATCTCGACCTCGAGGACGTCGCCCACACCGTGGTGTCCGGGCTGCCGTTCGGCACCCAGAAGCGGGTCGAGCTGGCACGCGCGTTAGCTGCCGACCCGAAGATCCTGCTGCTCGACGAGCCCGCCGGCGGCCTCAACCACGAGGAAGTCTACGTACTCGGCGACCTGATCCGCCGCATCCGCGACGAACGCCACATGACGGTACTGCTGGTCGAGCATCACATGGGCCTCGTGATGTCGATCGCCGACCACGTCGTCGCGCTCAATTTCGGCAAGAAGCTCGCGGAAGGCACCCCCGCCCAGGTGCAGGTGGACCCCGACGTCATCAAGGCCTATCTCGGGAGCAAGGACCAATGACGACGCTGCTCAACGTCAAGGACCTGCGCGCCTATTACGGCCAGGTCCAGGCGCTCCATGGCCTGTCCTTCTCGCTCAACGAGGGATCGCTGACAACGCTGCTGGGCGCCAACGGCGCCGGCAAGACCACGACGCTGCGCGCGATCTGCAACATGGTGCGCTCGACCGGCGGCATCGAGTTCGACGGCAAGCCGCTGAACAACCGCTCCACCGAAAGCATCGTGCGGTTCGGCATCGCCCACGTGCCGCAGGGCCGCGGCACCTTCACCACCATGACGGTGGAGGAGAACCTTCAGCTTGGCGCCATCACCCGCAAGGACAGCGCCGGCATCGTCTCCGACATCGAGCGCATGTATGCGCATTTCCCGGTGCTCAAGCAGCGCCACACCCAGCAGGCCGGCACGCTCTCGGGCGGCGAGCAGCAGATGCTCGCGGTCGCCCGCGCGCTGATGCTGCGGCCGCGGCTGATGCTGCTGGACGAGCCGTCGTTCGGCCTCGCCCCGCTGGTGGTGCGCGACCTGTTCGGCATCCTCGGCAAGATCAACCGCGAGGACAAGGTGTCGATCCTGGTGGTCGAGCAGAACGCGCAGCTCGCGCTCGAGCTCGCCGACCAGGCCTATGTGATCGAGACCGGCCGCATCGTGATGTCGGGCAATGCCAAGGACATCGCGAACAACGAAGAAATCCGCAAATCCTATCTGGGTTATTGAGGGAGCCGGCACGATGGAGCTTTTCACCAACCAGGTGCTGGCCGGCATCGCCACGGGCGCGATCTATGCCTGCATGGCACTCGCCGTGGTCATGATCTACCAGGCCATCGACCATCTCAATTTCGCGCAGGGCGAGATGGCGATGTTCTCGACCTTCATCTCCTGGCAGCTGATGCAGTGGGGCGTGCCCTACTGGGCCGCCTTCGTGATCACGCTGGCATTCTCTTTTGTCGCCGGCATCGCAATCGAGCGCATCCTGTTCAAGCCGCTGACGAAGGCGCCGGTGCTGACCAATGTCGCCGGCTTCATCGCGCTGTTCGCGATCATCAACTCCTCGGCCGGCCTGATCTGGGACTTCACCATCAAGCAATATCCGACCCCGTTCGGCTCCTCGCCGTTCCTCGGCAGCCAGCTGATCTCGACCCACCAGGCCGGCATGATCGGCGTCACGGTGCTGCTGCTGCTCGGCCTCTACTTCTTCTTCCAGTACACCCGCATTGGTCTTGCCATGCGCGCGGCCGCATCCGTGCCTGAATCGGCCCGTCTCGTCGGCATCAACACGAGCTGGATGATCGCGCTCGGCTGGGGCATGGCGACCGCGATCGGCTCGATCGCGGGCATGCTGATCGCCCCGGTCGTGTTCCTCGAGCCCAACATGATGGGCGGCGTGCTGATCTACGGCTTTGCCGCGGCGGTGCTGGGCGGACTGACCAGCCCGTTCGGCGCCGTGGTCGGCGGCTTCCTGGTCGGCGTGTTCGAGAACCTCGCCGGAACCTACATCCCCGGCGTCGGCAACGAGCTGAAACTCCCGATCGCGCTCGCGCTGATCATCTCCGTCCTGGTCGTCAAACCCGCTGGCCTTTTCGGCCGGCACATCGTCAAGCGAGTTTGATCATGAGCGCCGCAGAAGAAGTCGTTGCAGAAGGCCACCAGGCGGTCGAGGCCGTTCCGAAGCGGGCCATGACACTGGGCACCGGCACCTCGCTGGTGGTGCTCGCCGCGCTGATCATCATGCCCGTCTTCGTCAAGAACTTCATCATCTTCCAGATGACGATGCTTTTGATCTACGGGCTGGCGGTGCTGGCGCTGAACATCCTGACCGGCGGAAGCGGCCAGTTCTCGCTCGGCCAGAGCGCGTTCTACGCCGTCGGCGCCTACACGACCGCGGTGCTGATGGAGCACTTCAACGTCAACTACGCGCTGACCCTGCCGATCGCGGGCGTCGTCTGCTTCGCCTTCGGCTTCCTGTTCGGGCAGCCGGCACTGCGACTCTCCGGCGTTTACCTCGCGCTCGCGACCTTCGCGCTCGCCACCGCGATGCCGCAGCTGCTGAAGCTGAACTTCCTCGAGCACTGGACCGGCGGCGTGCAGGGCCTCGTCGTCACCAAGCCCGATGCGCCGTTCGGCCTGCCGATGTCGCAGGACATGTGGCTCTACTACTTCTCGCTCGCCGTGGTGCTCGCGATCTACATCTTCTCGGTGAACCTGCTGCGCTCCCGTTCGGGCCGCGCCTTCATGGCGATCCGCGACAACGAGATCGCGGCTTCCGCCATGGGCGTCGACGTCGCGCTGTACAAGACGCTGGCCTTCGGCGTCTCCGCCGCCATCACCGGCATCGCCGGTTCGCTCGGCGCCATCGCGGTGCAGTTTGTCGCGCCCGACAGCTACACCATCACGCTCGCGATCTCGCTGTTCCTCGGCATGGTGGTCGGCGGCGTGGGCTGGCTGCCCGGCTCGATCGTCGGCGCCGCCTTCATCATCTTCGTGCCGAACATCGCGGAAGGCATCTCCAAGGGCCTCTCCGGCGCGGTGTTCGGCGTGCTCCTGTTCGCCGTCATCTACCTGGTGCCGCATGGCGCAAGGCAAGTCGCAATCCTGGGCCAGCAGCTCGCCGGCAGGCTCAGGAAGAACTGAAAACCCTCATTGAAGGAGACCAAATTGTTTCTAGGAAGAATACTGCGAACCACCGCACTGGTAACGGCGGTCGCGACCCTCACCTGCGGCGCTGCGCTCGCTCAGAAGAAATACGACACCGGCGCGTCCGACACCGAGATCAAGATCGGCAACATCATGCCGTACAGCGGTCCGGCGTCGGCCTATGGCATCATCGGCAAGACCGAAGAAGCCTATTTCAAGATGATCAACGACAAGGGCGGCATCAACGGCCGCAAGATCACCTTCGTCACCTATGACGACGCCTATTCGCCGCCGAAGGCCGTCGAGCAGGTCCGCAAGCTCGTCGAGAGCGACGAGGTCCTGGCCGTGTACAATCCGCTCGGCACGCCCTCGAACACGGCGATCCAGAAGTACCTGAACGCCAAGAAGATCCCGCAGCTCTTCGTCGCGACCGGCGCCACCAAGTGGAACGACCCGAAGAATTTCCCCTGGACCATCGGCTGGCAGCCCTCCTACCAGAGCGAAGCGCAGATCTACGCGAAATGGCTGATGAAGGAAAAGCCGAACGCCAAGGTCGCGATCCTCTATCAGAACGACGATTTCGGCAAAGACTACCTCAAGGGCACCAAGGACGGTCTCGGCGCCAAGAGCGCGTCCATGATCGTCATGGAAGAGAGCTATGAAGTCTCCGAGCCCTCGATCGAGGGTCACATCGTCAAGATCAAGGCCGCCAATCCCGACGTGCTGCTGATCTACGCGACGCCGAAGTTCGCGGCCCAGACCATCAAGAAGACCGCCGAGCTCAGCTGGAAGCCGCTCCAGATCCTCACCAATGTGTCGATCTCGGTCGGCAGCGTGATGAAGCCGGCCGGCTTCGAGGCCTCGCAGGAGGTGCTGTCGGCGGCCTATGCCAAGGATTCCACCGATCCGCAGTGGAACAACGACCCCGGCATGAAGAAGTGGAACGAGTTCGTCGACAAGTACATGCCCGGCGCCGACAAGACCGACACCGGCATGGTCTACGGCTATGGCGCGGCGTCGACCCTGGTCAAAACGCTGGAAATGTGCGGTGACGACCTCACCCGCGCCAACCTGATGAAGCAGGCCGCTTCCCTGAAGGATTTTGCTCCGGACACCCTGCTGCCCGGCGTCAAGATCAACACCAGCGCCACCGACTTCGCCCCGATCTCGCAGCTCCAGATGCAGCGCTTCAAGGGCGAGAAGTGGGAGCTGTTCGGCGAGATCATCAGCGGCGACGTCGCCTCCGAGTGACGCTGACGCCATAGTCCAAGTCCGATCGAAGAGTCGAAAAGCCCCCGCGGGAGACCGCGGGGGCTTTTTGTTGACGTCGGGCGTCAATCTTGTTCAATGCGACCGATCCAGCCCGGGGTAGGAGACCCATGATCGCCGTTCGATTCCAGATTGCGGCCTTCTCGGCCGCACTCGCATTGTGCACTGCGATGCCCGGTCCGGCGCTGGCGCAGACGAAATACGACAGCGGCGCGTCCGATACCGAGATCAGGATCGGCAACATCATGCCCTATAGCGGGCCGGCCTCCGCCTATGCCGTCATCGGCAAGACCGAGGAAGCCTATTTCGCCAAGGTCAATGCCGAGGGCGGCATCAACGGCCGCAAGATCAAGTTCATCTCCTATGACGACGGCTATTCGCCGCCGAAGACGGTGGAGCAGGCGCGCAAGCTGGTCGAGAGCGACGGGGTGCTGCTGATCTTCGGCTCGCTCGGCACCTCCACCAATGGCGCCATCCGCAAATACATGAACGAGAAGAAAGTGCCGCAATTGTTCGTGGCGAGCGGCGCCTCGAAATGGAACGATCCGAAGCAATATCCGTGGACGATGGGTTGGCAGCCGAGCTACGCCAGCGAGGCGCGGATCTACGCCAAGTACATCATGAAGGACAAGCCGGACGCGAAGATCGGCGTGCTCTACCAGAACGACGATTTCGGCAAGGACTATCTGAGGGGACTGAAGGACGGCCTGGGCGCCAAGGCCTCGATGATCGCAATGGCAGACGGCTACGACACCTCGGAGCCAGCGATCGACGAGCACGTCGTGAAGCTGAAGGCCTCCGGCGCCGACGTCTTCATCAGCATCACCACGCCGAAATTCGCGGCGCAGGCGATCAAGAAGGCGGCCGAGATCAACTGGCATCCGATCCACATCATCTCCAACGTCTCGGCCTCGGTGGGCGGCGTGCTGGAGCCGGCGGGCCTCGAGATCTCGCAAGGCATCCTGTCGGCGAGCTACACCAAGGACGGCTCGGACCCGCAATGGAATGCCGATGACGGCATGAAGAAATTCTACAACTTCCTCGCCAAATACGATCCCAAGGCCAACAAGCTCGATGCCGGCGTGGTGTTCGGCTATGCCGCGGCCCAGACCATGGTGAAGGTGCTGCAGATGTGCGGCGACGATCTCACCCGCGAGAACGTCATGAAGCAGGCCGCTTCCTTGAAGGATTTCGCGCCCGACACACTGCTGCCCGGCATCAAAATCAACACCGCGGCGGATAATTTCGCGCCCATCGAGCAGCTCCAGATGATGCGCTTCAAAGGCAGGAAATGGGAGCTGTTCGGCGACGTCATCTCGAGCGATCTCGGGCATTGAGCCCGCGCAACTCAAAATCGACGAAATCCAATCAATCAACCAAAGACAGCTGCGCCGTCTCGCATCCGCACACCGGACCGCGCCCCTTCCTGACTACTAAAGAAGCAGCCCCTGCGGCGTCGTCGCAGGGGCTTTCTGTTGAAGGCATCAGGCAAATCGTATTGAATTGCGGCTGCGTCGCCAAAAACAAGCAACACAAGAAAAGGGACGCACACACACCAAAAAAATAGGGAGATAGGAATGCCCGCTGTCACCGGCAAACTTGCGGCCGCGTCGCTCGCGCTTGCGCTCATTGCGGCCTCGGCCTCCACTGCATCGGCCCAGAAGAAATACGATACCGGCGCGACCGACACCGAGATCAAGATCGGCAACATCATGCCCTACAGCGGACCGGCCTCCGCCTACGGCATCATCGGGCGGACCGAAGCCGCCTATTTCAAGAAGATCAACGACGAGGGCGGCATCAACGGCCGCAAGATCAACTACATCAGCTATGACGACGCCTATTCGCCGCCGAAGACGGTGGAGCAGGCGCGCAAGCTGGTCGAGAGCGACGAGGTGCTGTTCATCTTCAACTCGCTCGGCACGCCGCCGAACTCGGCGATCCACAAATACATGAACTCCAAGAAGGTGCCGCAGCTGTTCGTCGCCACCGGCGCCACCAAGTGGAACGATCCGCAGAACTTCCCCTGGACCATGGGCTGGCAGCCCAACTACCAGAGCGAGACGCAGATCTATGCGAAGTGGCTGCTCAAGAACAAGCCGGACGCCAAGATCGCCGTGCTCTACCAGAACGACGATTACGGCAAGGACTACCTGAAGGGCCTGAAGGACGGGCTCGGCGCCAAGGCTGCGTCGATGATCGTCATGGAAGAGAGCTATGAGACCTCCGAGCCGACCATCGACAACCACATCGTCAAGCTGAAATCGACCGGCGCCGACGTCTTCATGAACATCACGACGCCGAAATTCGCAGCGCAGGCGATCAAGAAGAACGCCGAGATCGGCTGGAAGCCGCTGCACTTCCTCAACAACGTCTCGGCCTCGGTCGGCAGCGTGATGAAGCCCGCCGGCTTCGAGAACGGCCAGGACATCATCTCGGCCGACTATCTCAAGGACGTGTCGGATACCGCGTGGACCAACGATCCCGGCATGAAGGACTTCCTGGCGTTCATGACCAAATACTTCCCCGAGGGCGACAAGCTCGATAAGGGCACCATCGTCGGCTATGCCGTGGCCCAGACGCTGGTTCAGGTCCTGAAGCAGTGCGGCGACGATCTCACGCGCGAGAACATCATGAAGCAGGCGGCGAATCTGAAGGACTTCCGCACCGAGGCGCTGCTGCCGGGCGTGAAGATCAACACCTCGCCTGCCGATTTCGCGCCGATCAGCCAGCTTCAGCTCGAGAGGTTCAAGGGCGAGAAGTGGGAACTGTTCGGCGACGTGATCAGCGCCGACGCGGGCGGCTAACCGTCTGAAATATGCGATAACGACAAACTCCCTGCGAGATGATCGCAGGGAGTTTTTGCTGACCTGATTATGATTACGCGATTGCACAATCGAATGATGGTAAAGCCTGCTTACGCTTTTGCGCCCGATGCGGTAGGCATGTCGCTGCTATAGTCCGCCGAAGGCCTTCGTCATGACCGACCGACGTCCCCTGCTCCGCGCGCTCTACGACGCCGCCGTTGCCGCCGCCCATCCGAGCACGATCCTGGCGGCGCACCTGCGCCCCGCGCCGAAGGGGCGCGTGATCTGCCTCGCCGCCGGCAAGGGCGCCGCCGCGATGGCCGCGGCCGCGGAGCGGCATTATCTCGACACGCTGCAGCTTCCGCCGGAGCGCCTCGTCGGCATCGCCACCACCCGCCATGGCTACGGCGTGCCGACGCGCCGCATCCGCGTGGTCGAGGCCGGCCATCCCGTGCCTGACGAAGCCGGCCTCAAGGGCGCGGCCGACACGCTCGCGCTCGCAGGCGAGGCCGGCCCTGACGATCTGCTGCTGGTGCTGCTCACCGGCGGCGGCTCGGCGAACTGGATCGCGCCGGTGGACGGCATCAGCTTTGCGCAGAAGCAGGCGGTCAACAAAGCGCTGCTGCGCTCCGGCGCGCCGATCGGCGAGATGAACGTCGTGCGCAAGCATCTCTCGCGGATCAAGGGCGGCCGGCTCGCGCGCGCCGGCAGAAATGCCGCCGAGATCGTGACGCTCGCGATCTCCGACGTACCGCATGACGATCCCTCCGCGATCGCCTCCGGCCCGACCGTACCCGATCCGACCACGCTGGCGGACGCACGCGCGATCGTCGCCAGGTACAAGCTCGCGATCGACGACGCCGTGCGCAGCGCGCTCGACAATCCCGCCAACGAAAGCGCCAAGCCCGGCGATGCCGCCTTTGCCCGCGCGCATTTCGAATTGATCGCGCGGCCAAAACAGTCGCTCGACGCCGCGGTGAAGCTCGCAAAAGACGCCGGCTACGAGACCATCGACCTCGGTGCCGATCTCGAAGGCGAGGCCCGCGAGGTCGCCGCCGCCCATGCCAGGATGGCGCTCGACGCGCGCGCGCAAGGCAAGCGCCTCGCGATCCTCTCCGGCGGCGAGCTCACGGTCACCGTGCGCGGCAATGGCCGCGGCGGCCCGAACCAGGAATACGCGCTGGCACTGGCCGCGCTGTTGAAGGACACGCCAAACATCTCGGCGCTTGCCGGCGACACCGATGGCGCCGACGGCGGCGCCGGCCATCCCACCGACCCCGCAGGCGCCCTGATCGACGCATCGACCTTCGCCAAGATGAAGGCGCAAGGGCTGCAGCCGCAGGCCTATCTGGACAACAACGACGCGACGACGTTCTTCGAGGCCACCGACGACCTGCTCCAGCCCGGCCCGACCCTGACGAACGTCAACGACATCCGCGTGATTTTGGTGGACTGAGCCGGCGCCAGTCCTCCGCCGTCATTGCGAGCGGCGAGAGCCGGGCCTCAAAACTCGTTGGCGATCTTCGACAGCATCCCGAGCAGGGCTTCGCGATTGGCCTGCCCCAAAAGCTCGTTCAGCCGCGCCTCGTGCTTGGTGGCGACGAGCTTTTTCGCCCGCGCCAGCACGGCCTTGCCCTTGTCGGTCAAGACCAGGATGTGCGAGCGGCGGTCGTTGGTGGAGCGGATCCGGGCGCAGAGGTCGCGGCTCTCGAGATTGTCGAGCAGGGCCACGAAATTCGGGCGCAGGATGCCGAGGGTGGAGGCGACCTCGGTCTGGTTACGGCCAGGGTTCTTCTCGACCAGCAGCAGCACGGAGAACTGCGCCGGCGTGAGCTGGAGCGAGGCCATGCAGCGCAGGAAATTCTCGAACACCTTGAGCTGCGCCCGCTTCAGGACGTAGCCGAGCTGCTCGGAGAGCTCGCCGAGCTGGAGGGCCTCGGCGTGAACCTGTCCTTGCGACTCGCCGGCGTCCTTGCGGCCCTTGGCCGCGTCACCGGACTTTTCAGAGGACTTTTCAGCGGTTTTGGAAACGGTCATCGCCTCGTGCTCGTAATCCCGCTAAATTCGGGACGGGTCGTCCGCCCGCCCTTGATGTTATATTTGATAATTGTTATGGACCATATCAAATATCGTCAGCGTTTCAATGGCTGTGAGCGGACCGTCCACCGCAATTGCGGAGACCGGTCCCGATCTTTGAGGGGGAGCGTCCGGTCTTGAACACCACCATCATGCTGTTCCTGGTGCAGGACGGCATCACCAATGGCGCGATCTACGCGCTGCTCGGCCTGGCGCTGGTGCTGGTGTTTGCCGTCACCCGCGTCATCCTGATTCCCCAGGGCGAATTCGTCACCTACGGCGCGCTGACCTATGCCTCGCTGGCCGCGGGCCAGATGCCCGGCACGGCAAAGCTCGCGCTGGCGCTGGGCATCGGCGCCTGCGCCTTCGACCTGTTCGTGGCTCGCAAGGCGCTGCATGGCCGGCTGATCCTGCGCAGCGTCCTCACCAATATCGTGCTGCCTTCCATCGTGCTGGCGCTGACCATCTACTTCGCCGCCCAGAAGCCGCCGGTGGCGATCTGCATCGCGCTGTCGCTGGTGATCGTGGCGATGATCGGCCTCTATCTCTACCGCATCGCGTTCCAGCCGCTGGCGCACACCTCCGTGCTGGTGCTGCTGATCGCATCGGTGGGCGTCCACCTCGCGCTTCAGGGCCTCGGCCTCCTGTTTTTCGGGGCCGAGGGCCAGCGCGGACCTGCCGTGCTGTCAGGCGCCTTCACCGCCGGCGCGCTGCGCTTCACCGGCCAGAGCATCACCGTCTACGCCATCACCATCGCCTTCATCGTCGGGCTCTGGCTGTTCTTCGGCCTGACGCTCTACGGCAAGGCGCTGCGCGCGACCGCCGTGAACCGGCTCGGCGCACGGCTGGCCGGCATCCGCACCACGCTGTCCGGGCAGATCGCCTTCCTGCTCGCCTCCGTCATCGGCGCGCTGTCGGGCATCATGATCGTGCCGATCACGACGCTCTACTATGACTCCGGCTTCCTGATCGGCCTGAAGGGCTTCGTCGCCGCCATCATCGGCGGCCTCGTCAGCTATCCGCTCACCGCCGTCGCGGCGCTGGTCGTCGGCATCGTCGAGGCGTTCTCGTCCTTCTATGCCTCCAACTACAAGGAAGTGATCGTCTTCATGCTGCTGATCCCCGTGCTGCTGCTGCGCTCGCTGGCCGCGCCCGCGGTCGAGGAAGAGAAGGACTGAGGCGCATGCAGAGCCGGCTTCCCATCCTCATCTTCGCAGCTGTCATGGCGGCGATCCCGTTCGTTCCGGGCATGCCGCCGTTCTGGATCGTGCTGCTCGACAATATCGGCCTCACCGCCCTGGTCGCGATGGGCCTCGTGCTGCTCACCGGCGTCGGCGGCCTCACCTCGTTCGGTCAGGCAGCCTTTGTCGGCTTCGGTGCCTACACCACGGCCGTGCTGACGACGACCTATGGCCTCTCGCCCTGGCTGACGCTGCCGTTGTCGCTCGTGGTCAGCGGCCTGTTGGCCGTGCTGCTCGGCCTCGTCACGGTCCGCCTCTCCGGCCACTATCTGCCGCTCGGCACGCTCGCCTGGGGGCTCGGCCTGTTTTATCTCTTCAGCAAGCTGGAGTTTCTCGGCCGTAACGACGGCATCTCGGCGATCCCGCCGCTGTCGATCGGCACGTACAAGATGCTCTCGCCCGGCTCGATCTATTACGCGATCTGGGTCGCGGTGATCGTCTCGGCCCTGCTCACGATGAACCTGCTGGATTCCCGCACCGGCCGCGCCATCCGCGCGCTGCGGCGCGGCCACGTCGCGGCGGAAGCATTCGGCGTGCACACGCCGCGCGCAAAGCTGCTGGTGTTCATCCATGCCGCCGTACTGGCCGGCCTGTCCGGCTGGCTCTACGCCCATCTCCAGCGCGCGGTGAACCCGACGCCGTTCGGCGCGCAGGCCGGCATCGAGTATCTCTTCATCGCGGTGGTCGGCGGCGCCGGCTATGTCTGGGGCGGCGTGCTGGGCGCGGCGATCGTCGTGGTGCTCAAGGAAGTGCTGCAAAGCTATCTGCCGCTGATCCTGCCCGGCTCCGGGCAGGTCGAGACCATCGTGTTCGGCATCATGCTGGTGGCGCTGCTGCAGCTCGCACCCGGCGGCCTCTGGCCCTGGCTGATGTCGTTCCTGCCCGAGCGCAGCAGTGGCAAAAAGCCCGATGCATCGCTCAAGCTGGAGCAGCGAACCCGCACGCCCATCCAGTCCGGCGTCCTCCTTCAGGTCGAGAAAGCCCGCAAGCAATTCGGCGGCGTGATCGCGGTCAACAACGTCTCCTTCGACGTCCAGGCCCGCGAGATCGTCGCGCTGATCGGGCCGAACGGCGCCGGCAAGAGCACGACGTTCAACCTGATCACCGGCGTGCTGTCGGCGACCTCGGGCTCGATCTCGGTGCTCGGCAAGAAAGTCGATCGGGCGCCGCCGCAGGAGATCGTCAAGCTCGGCATCAGCAGGACCTTCCAGCATGTGAAGCTCGTCCCCGACATGACCGTGCTGGAGAACGTCGCGATCGGTGCGCATCTGCGCGGCCATTCCGGCCCACTCTCTTCCATGCTGCGGCTCGATCGTGCCGACGAAGCAAAACTGCTCGCGGAAGCCGCACGCCAGATCGAGCGCGTCGGCCTGGCCGACCAGATGCATCAGCTCGCAGGCAGCCTCTCGCTGGGCCAGCAGCGCATCGTCGAGATCGCGCGCGCGCTCTGCGTCGATCCGATGCTGCTGCTGCTCGACGAACCGGCCGCGGGCCTGCGTCACATGGAGAAGCAGCGGCTCGCCACCCTGCTCCGTGAGCTGCGCGACGGCGGCATGTCCGTCCTTTTGGTCGAGCACGACATGGGCTTCGTCATGAACCTCGCCGACCGCATCGTGGTACTCGATTTCGGCACCAAGATCGCGGAAGGAACGCCTTCGACGATCAAGACCAATCCCGAAGTGATCAAGGCCTATCTCGGAGTGGCGGCATGAGCGCGCTGTTGTCCGTCACCGACGCGCATGTCGCCTATGGCAAGGTCGAGGCGGTGCGTTCGGTCTCGCTCGAAGTCGGCCAGAACCAGATCGTCACCATCGTCGGCGCCAACGGCGCCGGCAAGACCACGCTGCTGTCGGCGATCATGGGCATCCTGCCGCTGAAGGGCCGCGTCACCTTTGCCGGCCAGGATCTCGCCCGGCTCGATATCGAGGATCGCGTCGCGATGGGGCTCGGCCTCGTCCCCGAACACCGCGAATTGTTCGTGACCATGAATGTCGAGGACAATCTCGAGCTGGGCGCCTTCCGCATCGAGCGGAGCAGGGCGAAGGCCTCGATGGAACGTGTCTACACGCTGTTTCCGCGCCTGAAGGAGCGCCGCAAGCAGCTCGCCGGCACGCTCTCCGGCGGCGAGCAGCAGATGCTCGCGATGGGCCGCGCGCTGATGGGCGAACCAAAACTGCTGATGCTGGACGAGCCGAGCCTCGGCCTCGCCCCGATCATCGTCGCGGATATCTTCCGCATCGTCACCGAACTTCGCACCGCCGGCGTCTCGGTACTGCTGGTCGAGCAGAACGCGCAGGCCGCACTGAAGATCGCGGACCAGGCCTATGTGATGGAACTCGGCGAGTTCGTGCTCAGCGGCAAGGCCAGCGATATCGCGGCGAATGAACGGGTCGCGGCGAGCTATCTCGGCTTCCAGCACGAGGGCGCGAGCGTGCTGTAGCTCCCTCCCCCGTCATTGCGAGCGCAGCGAAGCAATCCAGAATCTTTCCGCGGAGACACTCTGGATTGCTTCGCTGCGCTCGCGATGACGGTGTGGATGGAGCAGCTGCTAAATCGACCGGGCGCGACTCGCGGACGCTCTTCCTCACCTGGATCGCATCGACGATATGAATGAGGGGTTCTCTCCGCGAATGACGACGTGGGACTGTTGCATGCGGAGACAGACCCCTCACCCGTCTCGCCGCCACGCGACGAGCCACCCTCTCCCGCAAGGGGGAGAGGGTACACCGTACGAGCCGCTCTAGCTTTCGCTAGAAGGTAGGCTCGCTTTGCCTTTCAACGCCGCGACTTCCGCCTCCAGCTCCGCGATCCGCTGATCCCTCGCCGCCAGCGCTTGCGCCACATCCTCAGCGTCAAATTTCTGCGGAATGTGCTGCGGGCAGTTGGTGTCCCACGCCGCGATCTTGAACAGGATCACCTGCTCCGGCCGTGCGCGGTAGCCCTTGGGCATCAGCGACGTCGTCAACGCATCGTCATCTTCCACCACGCGGGCCTCGCCCCAGATCTTCACCCGGCGGCGATGGGCGTAATCCATCACGAAGATGTAGGCCTTGGGATTCTCCGTCACATTGCCTTGCGTGATGAACTGCTGGTTGCCGGCGTAGTCGGCAAAGGCGAGCGTCTGCTTGTCCAGCACCTTCAAAAACCCCTTCGGGCCGCCGCGGTGCTGGATATAGGGCTGGCCGTCGGCCGAGGCGGTGGCGAAATAGAAGCTGTTCGCCTCCGTCAGGAAGCTCGCCAGCTTCTCGTCGACCTCGGTCCGCCAGCCATGCTGCTCGGCACGGGCATAGGCCTCGCGCGACCCCTTGCGGGCCTGGATCGACTTGACTGCCGGCGTAAAGGCCACGTCGCTGGCGTAGGTGTGGGCTGCTGTCGTCATCGGAACATCTCCTGAAATTCCGGCGCATGTCTGCGTCTCTCGCCCCGAAATGTGGACCTTTCGACGCTTAAAACAATCTGGCTTATTGACACTTCATCATTGCAATATATGCAATAATTCCATGGACCGCCTCGAAGCCATGCACGTTTTCGTCACCGTCGCCGATCTGCGTGGCTTTGCGCCGGCGGCCCGCAAACTGCGGCTGTCGCCCTCGGCGGTGACGCGACTGATCGCTGCACTGGAAGAGCATCTCGGCGCCCGGCTGCTGCAGCGAACCACCCGTCAGGTGAGGCTGACCGACGTCGGCACGCGCTATCTGGAACGGGCCCGGCGGATTCTCGCCGATGTCCAGGAGGCCGACGGCTCGGCACGGGAGGAGCGCAACCGGCCGAGCGGACGTCTGGTGGTGTCGGCGCCGGTCGGCTTCGGCCGGCTGCATGTCGGTCCGGTCATGACCGACTATCTCAAGCGCTATCCCGAGGTCGCCTGCGAACTCAGGCTCTCCGACAACCTGGTCAATCTCGTCGAAGACGCCGTCGACGCCGCGGTGCGGATCGGGCATCTGGCCGATTCCTCGCTGGTCGCACGCCAGGTCGGCGAGATGCGCCGCATCGTGGTGGCCTCGCCCGCCTATCTGAAGCGGCATGGCGAGCCGAAGGCGCCGGAGGCGCTGCTGGAGCATCAATCCATCCAGTTCGGGCCATCCGCCAGCTGGCAGTTCATGCAGGACGGCCGCGACGTCGAGGTAACGTTGAGCCCACGCTTCACCAGCAACAGCGCCGACGCCGCCCTGCAATATGCCGAGGCTGGCGGCGGCGTGACGCGCGTGCTGGCCTATCAGGCCGCCGAAGGCTTGAAGCGCGGGCGGCTCAGAATCGTGCTGGCGAAATACGAGCAGCCGGCGCTGCCGATCCACATCGTCTATCCGACCTCGCGCCTGCTCTCGGCCAAGGTACGTGCGTTCGTCGATCTCGTAGTGGAGACGGCGGAGTGGAAGTTTGGGTAGGTCTCGTGCCCCGGACGCAGCGCAGCACGTAGTGATGCGCTGCTGAGCCGGGGCCCATTTCTCCGCGGACGCATGGGTCCCGGCTCTGCGGAGCGGCACTCCGCGCCGCACCGCGTCCGGGGCACGGAGAGAGCGGGGCTATCCCTTCTTGGGCACCACGCGAAACGTCCCGCTGGCCCGCGCGATCACGGCATCGTCGGCCTTCGCCAGGCACTGCGCGAAACAGATCGTGCTGCCGGTCTTGATCGCCTCGCCCTCGATCGCGAGCCATTGACCGATCTCGGCGGAGCCGACGTAGTCGACCGAGAGCGAGATCGTGACGAACGACGTCGTCCAGCCCGTCGCCTGTGCGCAGCTATAGCCCATGGCGGCATCGGCCAGCGCCGCGATCAGACCGCCATGGATCAGCCCCCGCGCATTGGTGTGGGGTGTCGCCAGGCGCAGGCCGATGATCACGGCCTTGTCGGTCTTTCTGGAATACAGCGGCTCCCAGGGATCGGTGAGCGGCGCCTTGCGGAAATGCGGCTCGAAGCCGGCGGGGATGTCGGAGGAAGCCATGATTGTCTCGCGTGTGTTTGGCTGCCGCCATTGAACGCGATGGACGTGACGGTTGCATCAATTACAAAGTTTTAAACGCCATTTGCGCAGGTGTTTGAAACGGCCCCACTCTCATTGCGAACGCAGCGAAACAATCCAGACTGTCTCCGCGGAGAGATTCCTGGATTGCGTCGCTGCGCTCGCAATGACGGAGCATGTGGCAGCGGCGTCCCTCCAAAACAGCAGTGCCGTAGGGTGGGCAAAGGCGCAACGCGCCGTGCCCACGATCTCGCGGTAACCGCCAAAGCTCGTGGGCACGCTTCGCTTTGCCCACCCTACGGCACCTGTCATCGCCCGCGAAGGCGGGCGATCCAGTACTCCAGAGACCGTGACGCGATACGGAGAAGCCGCGGCGTACTGGATGCCCCGCCTTCGCGGGGCATGACAGCGAGTATCAGAACGGCAATCCCACGTAATTCTCCGACAGCGACGTCATCGCGGCCTGCGACTGGGTGACGTAGTCGAGCTCGGCGAGCTGGATGCGCGCGCCGATGGTGCCGGTGTCGGAGAATTTGTGCAGCATCGAGGTCATCCACCAGGAGAAGCGCACGGCCTTCCAGACGCGCGCCAGCGCCTTTGCTGAATAGGCATCGATGCCGGCGCTGGACTTCTCGTCGTAGAATTCGCGCAGCGCGCTCGACAGATAATGCGCATCGCTGGCAGCCAGGTTCAGTCCCTTGGCGCCGGTCGGCGGCACGATGTGGGCGGCGTCGCCGCACAAGAGCATCTTGCCGAATCGCATCGGCTCGGCGACGAAGCTGCGCAAGGGGGCGATGCTCTTCTCGATCGAGGGACCCGTGACGAGGCTGTCGGCCGCCTCCTGGTCGAGCCGGCGCTTCAGTTCGTCCCAAAAGCGGTCGTCCGGCCATTGGTCGACGTGGTCGTCGAGCGAGCACTGAACATAGTGCCGGCTGCGCTTCATCGAGCGCATGGTGCAGAGCGCAAAGCCTCTGGCATGGTTGGAATAGATCAGTTCGTGGCTGACCGGCGGTGTCTCCGAGAGAATACCGAGCCAGCCGAACGGGTAAACCCGCTCGAACTCCTCGATCGCCGAGGCCGGGACGCTGGCGCGGCTGACGCCGTGAAAGCCGTCGCAGCCGGCGATGAAGTCGCAATCGAGCGTATGGGTGACGCCGTCCTGGACCCAGGTTACGCGCGGGTGACCACCGTCGAAATCATGCGGCTGCACGTCCTTCGCCTCGTAGACGGTGGTGAGGCCGGCCGCCTTGCGCGCATTCATCAGGTCGAGCGTGACCTCGGTCTGGCCGTAGATCATCACCGTCTTGCCGGTCGCGGCCTTCATGTCGATGCGATGACGGCGGCCGGAGAAGGCAAGCTCGATGCCCTCATGCACCAGACCTTCGGCATGCGCCCGCGCGCCGGCGCCGACCTGGTTGAGCAGCGCGACGGTTCCTTCCTCGAGCAGGCCGGCGCGGATGCGGCCAAGCACGTAATCCGGGCTCTGGCGCTCCAGAATGACGTTGTCGATCCCGTAGCGGTGCAGAAGTTGCCCAAGCAACAATCCGGCCGGCCCGGCCCCGATGATTGCGACTTTTGTCCGCAATACTTGCTCCTCCCGATCCTGTAGGCTTTCGTCGCGGCTCGCTTGTCGCGATCGTCCGCAGACGATAATTATATCATATAATTGTTGGGCAAAAGGGGAGGGCTGGTCGCCGCACCGCGACAAATCCATGCAACATCGCTGACGTAGATGTCGCGCCAGTTCCGGCTTGAACGCGCCGGCCAATTAGATAACATGTTAATTAAAGAGACCGGGCCGACGAAGCCCGTCGAAAACAGGGAGAGACGCGTGATGAGAAAAGCCTGTCTGGCTTTGCTGCTGGCAGCAAGCGTGACGCCTGCGTTGGCGCAGGACAAGACTTTCGACCTGAAGGTCTCGCATTGGGTGCCGGCTTCGCATCCGCTGCAAAAATCGCTGGAAGACTGGGTGGCCGCGGTGAACAAGGATTCCGGCGGCACCATCACCGGCAAGGTGTTTCCGGCCCAGCAGCTCGGCAAGGCGTTCGACCATTACGACATGGCGCGCGACGGCATCGCCGATGTCACCTATGTCAATCCCGGCTACCAGCCCGGGCGCTTCCCGATCATCGGCGCCGGCGAGCTGCCGTTCCTGATCTCGGATGCCAAGGGCGGCTCGATGGGGCTGGACGCCTGGTACCGCAAATATGCCGAGAAGGAGATGAAGGACGTCAAATACTGCCTCGCCTTCGTCCACTCGCCCTCCTCCTTCCACGCCCGCACCAAGAAGATCGTGATGCCCGAAGACGTGAAGGGCATGAAGATCCGCCCGGCGCACGCCACCATGGCGAACTTCGTCACCTCGCTCGGCGGCACCAATGTGCAGTCCTCCGCGCCCGAAGTGCGCGACATCATCGAGCGCGGCGTCGCCGACGGCGTCACCTTCCCCTGGGGCTCCCTCGTGCTGTTCGGCATCGACAAGGTCACGAAGTACCACATGGAGGCGCCGCTCTACACGACGACCTTCGTGTTCGTGATCAACAAGGACAAGTACAACGCGATGTCCGACAAGCAGAAGGCCGCGATCGACAAGAACTGCTCGACCGAGATGGCCGGAATGGTCGGCGAGCACTGGGGCAAGTTCGAGGATGCCGGCGTCGACAAGGTGAAGGCGGAGGCAGGCCACGAGGTCTACAAGCTGACGGCCGACCAGACCGCCGCCTGGAAGAAGGCCGCCGATCCGCTGGTCAAGACCTGGGGCGACGGCGCCAAGAAGGCCGGGGCCGATCCCGACGCCGCGCTCAGCGAGCTGAAGGCGTCGCTAAAGCAGTACAACGCGCTCGCGGAGTAGCTCGCGTCGAACGGAGCACGGCGGCGAGGGGCATCTCGCCGCCGTTGCTCTGCAAGCGGGTTGACCGGTGAGGAGCGCACGACGCTCCTCTACCTCTCCCCGCCTGCGGGGAGAGGGTTGGGGTGAGGGGGAGTCTCCGCGGGGGCGGTGGCAGTTGGACTCGCGCAGAGTCCCCCTCACCCGGAATCCGCGCTTGCGCGCGAATTCCGGCCTCTCCCCGCAAGCGGGGAGAGGCGAAGTGCGAAGCGGGGATCAGGATCGATCAATGACATCAGGTAGGAAACTCCCATGAAGCGCTCCTGGATGGACCGCGTCATCGACTCGATCGAATGGATCGCGGCCGGCTTCGTCGGCATCGTCGCGCTCGACATTTTCCTGTCGGTGCTGCTGCGCAACACGCTGAACTATTCGATCCCCGACAGTTTCGACATCGGCCGCATGCTGCTCGGCATCCTCATCTTCTGGGGCATCGCGGCGACCTCCTATCGCGGCACCCACATCACGGTTGATCTCGTCTGGGGCAATGTCGGGCCGCGCTATCAGCGCTGGATCGACGTGTTCGCGACCCTGGTGCTGCTGTTCGTCGTGAGCGTGCAGACCTGGACGCTGTTCGACAAGGTGCGCGGCACCTACAACGACAACGTCCAGACGTTCGACATGCACATGCCGACCTGGCCGTTCTTCGCGATCGCCTGGATTGGCGACGTCTCCGCGGTTCTGCTGATCGCGATCCGCACCTACCGGCTGATCTTCCATCCCGAAGAGATGCACGACCCCAAGCTGAAGGCGACGGAGTAATCATGAGCACCGATGCCGTCGCCGTTATCGGCTTCGTTTCCCTGTTCGCGTTGATGCTGCTGCGCGTCCCCGTCGGCATGGCCATGGGCCTCGTCGGCGTCTCCGGCTTCTCCTATCTGGTCGGCGCCACCCCGGCGCTGAAACTGGTCGGGCAGACCTCGATGCGCACGGTCACCGACTACACGTTCGGCGTCATTCCGATGTTTCTGCTGATGGGCTCCTTCGTCAGCAATTCCGGCATGAGCCGCGAGCTGTTCCGCGCCGCCAACGGCTTTGTCGGGCATTTGCGCGGCGGGCTCGGCATCGCCACCGTCGGCGCTTGCGGCGGCTTCGCCGCGATCTGCGGCTCTTCGGTCGCGACCGCCGCAACCTTCTCCGCCGTCGCCTATCCCGAGATGCGCCGCTTCGGCTATCCGCAGTCCTTTGCCACCGGGGTGATCGCGGCCGGCGGCACGCTGGGCGCGATGCTGCCGCCCTCCACCGTGCTCGCGGTCTACGGCATCATCACCGAGCAGGACATCGGCAAGCTCTTCATCGCCGGCATCATTCCTGGCCTGCTGGCGATGACCATGTACATGATCACGATCTTCCTGATCGGCTATTTCCGGCCCGACTTCCTGCCCAAGGGCAAGGTGCTGCCGTGGCGCGAGCGCTTTGCGGGGTTGAAGGAGATCTGGGCGCCGGTGCTGCTGTTCGTGTTCGTCATCGGCGGCCTCTACGGCCTGCCCTTCCTGCCGCGCTTCACGCCGACCGAAGCCGGCGGCGTTGGGGCCGCGGGCGCCTTCATCATCGGCGTGCTGACGGGCCGCCTCGACCGCGAGAAGATCCTGGCCTCGCTGCTCCAGGCGACGCGCACCGCGGCCGCCGTGTTCACCGTGCTGATCGGTGCGCTGATCTTCGGCTATTTCCTCACGGTGACGCAGACGCCGCAGAAGGTGACCGAATTCCTCACCGGCCTCGGCCTTGGCCCCTACGGCGTGCTGGCGCTGATCATGGTGATGTATCTCGTGCTCGGCTGCCTGATGGATGCCATGGCGATGATCATCCTCACCGTGCCGATCATCTTCCCGGTCATCATCCATCTCGGCTTCGACCCGATCTGGTTCGGCGTCATCATCGTGATGACGGTCGAGCTCGGCCTGATCCATCCGCCTGTCGGCATGAACGTCTTTGTCATCAAAAGCGTGGTGAAGGACGTGTCCTTCTCCACCATCTTCAAGGGCGTGATCCCGTTCGTCGCGACGGATCTCGTGCGCCTGGTGATTTTGATCGCCTTCCCGCTGCTGGCGACATGGCTGCCGACGCGGATGATGGCGCATTGACAAGGTGAAGCGATGACACCGATCCTCGAAACCAGATACGTCTTCACCATCACCGCCAAAATCGGCGACGTCGTCACCGCCGGCGAGACCGGCATCGGCGTGCGCCGCATCATCCCGATCCTCGGCGGCGAAGTAACGGGCGCGATATCAGGCAAGGTGCTGCCGTTCGGCGCCGACTTCCAGACCATCCGCCCCAACGAGCTGATCGACCTGGAGGCCAAATACGCCTTCGAGACCGACGACGGCGCGACCGTCTATGTCGAGAACAAGGGCATGCGCTTCGGCCCGGTCGAGCTGCTGCAAAAGCTCAAGCGCGGCGAGCCTGTCGATCCCAAGCTGATCTATTTCCGCACCGTGCCGAAGTTCGAGACGGGCCACGAAAAGTATCGCTGGCTGATGGAGCACATTTTTGTCGGCTCGGCCGCGCGGCATGCGGATCGTGTGGTGATCGACGTGCACCAGGTGGTGTGAGGGCCACGTCCCGCATTCCGTTGACATTGCGTCTTATGTAGCGTATACGCTACAGATGCCGACAATCAAGAGAACAGACGAATTCTCTGACTGGCTCCGAAACCTGCGAGACCGGAGAGCAAAGGCGAAGATCCTTGCTCGGATCGATCGCCTAGCGCTCGGCAATCCCGGAGACGTTGCTCCGGTCGGAGGCGGCATCAGCGAAATGAGAGTCCATGAGGGCGCCGGATACCGGATCTACTACGTTACGCGAGGCGAGGAAATCATCGTTCTTCTTTGTGGCGGTGACAAAGGCTCTCAGCAAAGGGACATCGCGTTGGCAAAGCAGATCGCAAATGAGTTGGAGGACTGAACGATGGCAAAAGCAAAATCATTTGACGCTGCGGAGTACCTCGACAGCCCCGAAATGATTGCAGCCTATCTCACCGAAGCCTTCGAGTCCGACGATCCATCCGCAATAACAATGGCCATCGGCGCGGTAGCCCGCTCTCAGGGCATGGGTGCCATTGCCGAAAAGGCCGGCCTATCCCGTGAGAACTTGTATCGGTCGCTAGGAGGCGAGGCCAAACCCGAATTTGGCACCGTGATAAAAGTTCTCCATGCCATGGGCATCAATCTCGTGGCGCAACCCCAAAGCGGAACGAAGGCTGCGTAGCTGTCCGAGGCAGCCGGCGTCCGCCGTATCCATCCCAATTTTGCGCGTCCGACGGTCGGGCAGCGGCTCTGCAGCCGGATTGTCGTCTTTTTCCGGGACCATGCATCGGCTTTCCCGCGGTCAGTCTTCTTGACTCCCCCGGAATTCGTTATACAACATAACTATTCTGACAAGGACGCAAATGACACAGGGAAACGCCGAAACCGCTGACGCGGGTGCCTCCGGGCTGCTCCGGATCGAGAGGGCGGATCGGGTTCTGACCGTGGGTCTGAACCGGCCGGCCAAGCGCAATGCGCTCAATGACGGCATCATCCTGGAAATCGGCGAGTGTTTTGCGTCCTTGCCCGAGGATATCGGCGCGGTCGTCATCCACGGCATCGGCGACCATTTCTCCAGCGGTCTCGACCTGTCCGAGCTGACCGAGCACGACGCCACCGGCGGCCTGCTGCATTCCCAGATGTGGCACCGGGTGTTCGACCGCATCCAGTACAGCCGCGTGCCCGTGATCGCTGCGCTGAGGGGCGCCGTGATCGGCGGCGGGCTCGAGCTTGCCTGCGCCGCGCATATCCGCGTCGCCGAGCCCTCGACCTATTTCGCGCTGCCGGAGGGGCAGCGCGGCATCTTCGTCGGCGGCGGCGGCTCGGTGCGGCTGCCGCGCCTGATCGGCGTTGCCAGGATGATGGACATGATGCTGACGGGGCGCGTCTATAGCGCGACCGAAGGCGCCTCCTACGGCTTTGCGCAATATCTGACCGAGACCAACAACGGGCTCGGCAAGGCGCTGGAGCTCGCCACCAAGATCGCCTCCAACGCGCCGCTGACCAATTTCGCCGTGATCCAGGCGCTGCCGATGATCGCGGAGGCCAATCCGCAGACCGGCCTTTTGATGGAATCGCTGATGGCGACGGTGGCGCAGAGCGACAAGGAAGCAAAGCGCAGGATCCGCGAATTCCTCGAGCACAAGACCGCGAAGGTAAAGCCGAAGTCATGAGCGCGCAGCCGTCCTCTTCCAGCATGGAGCGCGGCGCGAGCACTTCCCCGCTGCGGCCCATCTCGTTCGGCGATCCCGCCATCAACGTCGAGCGGCGCGACGACGGCACGATCTACCTGCGGCCCAAGCAGCCGCTCGGCAACTATCCCGTCCGCATCACCGACCGCCTGCATCACTGGGCGACGGCGACGCCGGACCGCGTGTTCATGGCGGAGCGCGAAGGCGGCCGTGGCTGGCGCAAGATCACTTATGCCGAGCTGCTCACCGCTAGCCGGCACATTGCATCCGCGCTGATCCGGCGCGGCCTGTCGGCGGAGCGGCCGGTCGTCATCCTCTCCGGCAATTCGATCGACCATGCGCTGCTGGCCTTCGGCGCGTTCTATGCCGGCGTGCCGTTCTGCCCGGTGTCGCCGGCCTATTCGCTGGTGTCGAAGGATTACGGCAAGCTCTCTTATCTGATGAAGCTGCTGACGCCCGGCCTCGTCTTTGCCGACGACGCCGACAGATTCGCCGACGCGCTCGTCGCCAATGTCTCTGATGGCACCGAGATCGCGGCCTCCTTTGGTCATGTCCCCGGCCGCGACGTCACCCTGCTCGCGGACCTGATGGCGACGCCGGTCCGCGACGATCTCGACGCGGTGCATGGCAGCATCGGCCCCGATACGATCGCAAAGTTCCTGCTGACCTCGGGCTCGACCGGCAATCCCAAGGCCGTCATCAACACCCAGCGCATGATCTGCGCCAACCAGGTGATGCTGCGCGAGACACTCGCTTTCCTCAAGGACGAGCCGCCCGTCATCATCGACTGGCTGCCGTGGAATCACACCTTCGGCGGCAACCACAATATCGGGCTGACGCTCTACAATGGCGGCTCGATGTATCTGGACGCCGGCAAACCGGTGCCCGGCGGCATCGAGGAAACCGTGCGAAACCTCCAGGAGATTTCGCCGACGGTCTATTTCAATGTGCCCAAGGGCTATGAATCGCTGCTGCCCTATTTGCGCGACGACCAGGGTCTGCGTGCGAAATTCTTCGACCGACTGCACGCGATGTTCTTCTCGGGCGCGGCGCTCTCGCCGTTCGTCTGGGACAGCCTCGACGAGCTCGCGGTGAAGGAGAAGGGTTATCGCGTTCCGATGCTCACGGGCTTGGGGGCGACCGAGACCGCACCGTTCTTCATGTCGGTCAATCCGCGCACCAGCCGCTCCGGCCATGTCGGACTTCCGGTGTCGGGCAACGACGCCAAGCTGGTGCCGAACAACGGCAAGCTGGAAGTGCGCGCCAGGGGGCCGAACGTAATGCCCGGCTACTGGCGCCAGGCGGACATCACCGCAAATTCCTTCGACGAGGAAGGATTTTACAAGATGGGCGATGCGCTCAAGCCCGCCGATCCCGATGACTTCAACGCCGGCTTCGATTTCGACGGCCGCATCGGTGAGGATTTCAAGCTTGGCAGCGGCACCTGGGTCAGCGTGGGTCCCCTGCGCGCGCGTTTCGTCGCGGCCTGCGCACCGCTGGTGCGCGACGTCGTCATCGCCGGCATCAATCGCGACGAAATCTCCGCGCTGGTGCTGCTCGATCTCGACGGTTGCCGCCTGATCAATCCCACCCTGCCGGCCGATAATCTCACCGTCACCGCGCGCGACCGGCTGGTGCGCGAAGCGTTTCGTGAACGCCTGACGCACTTCCTCGGTTCAGCCACCGGATCCTCGACGCGGATCACGCGCGCGATCCTGATGGACACGCCGCTCTCGATCGACAAGGGCGAGGTCACCGACAAGGGCTCGATCAACCAGCGCGCGGTGCTGGAGCATCGCACCGCGCTGATCGACGAGCTCTACGCTGCCAATCCATCGGACCGTGTGATATCGGTCGGCTGAAGAAACCATCGCCATAGGAGAACGCTATGTTGTTGAAGGATCAGGCAGCCATCGTCACCGGCGGCGCATCGGGACTGGGTGCCGCGACCGCGCGAAAACTGGCAGCGCAGGGCGCCAGGGTCGCGGTCTTCGACCTCAATGCCAAGCTTGCGGAAACCGTCGCCGCCGAGATCAAGGGCATCGCCGTAACCTGCGACGTCTCCGACGCCGCCTCCGCTGAAGCCGCGATCGCGCAGGCGACCAAGGCCCTCGGCGCGCCGCGGGTGCTGGTCAATTGCGCGGGCATCGGCGTTGCCAAGCGCGTGGTCGGCCGCGACGGCCCGATGGCGCTCGCCGATTTCGACAAGGTGATCAAGGTCAATTTGATCGGCACCTTCAACATGCTGCGCCTTGCCGCGACCGAGATGTCCAAGCTGGAGCCGCAGGCGACCGGCGAGCGCGGCGTCATCATCAACACGGCGTCCGTTGCCGCCTATGACGGCCAGATCGGGCAATCTGCCTATTCGGCCTCCAAGGGCGGCATCGTCGGCATGACGCTGCCGATCGCGCGCGAGCTCGCGCAGTTCGGCGTCCGCGTGCTGACGATCGCGCCCGGCCTGTTCCTCACGCCCCTGCTCGCCAACCTGCCGCAGGAAGCCCAGGACTCGCTCGCCGCCGCGATCCCCTTCCCGCGCCGGCTCGGACATGCCGACGAGTTCGCAGCGCTCGCGCTGCACATGGTCGAGAATTCCTACCTGAACGGCGAAGTGGTCCGCCTCGACGGCTCGCTGCGCATGTCGCCGAAGTAATTTCGTAGAGTTAAGGACACGCGAGCCATGTTCGTGAACCGGCGCGAGGTGCAGATCCAGTGGGGCGACTGCGACCCCGCCAACATCGTCTATTACCCGCGCTATTTCGCAATGTTCGACGATTCGACCTCGACGCTGTTCGAGGTCGCCGGCTTCTCCAAGCAGGATCTGGTCCGCAAATACGGCCTGGTGGGCATCCCCATGGTCGACACGCGGTCCAGGTTCTACATCCCCTCGACCTATGGCGACTGGATCACCATCGAAACGAAGATCGAGAGCATCAAGCGCTCGAGCTTCGAGGTGAAACACAACGTCTACAAGGGGGAGGCGCTGGCGATCGAGGGTTTCGAGACCCGCGTCCTCGTCGGCCGCGACCCCGTTAACCCCGACAAGCTGAAATCGGCACCGTTTCCCGCGGAAATGGTAGCCAAATTCACGGGGAGCTGAGCCCGGAGCTAAATCGCCGCATCACCGAAAGACGGGGCTGAATTCACGTCCGATTTCTGCTTTCAAACAAAACACGTCAAGGGAGGAAACAATGAAACGCTTTTACCTGACCGCCGCGATTGCCGCGGCGACGCTTGCCCTGCCGGCCCTGCCGCTACTTGCCCAGACCGCCGAAGTCACCATCGGCATCACCACCACCACGACGGGCCCCGGCGCCGCCCTCGGCATTCCCGAGCGCAACGCGCTGGAATTCGTGCCGAAGGAGATCGGCGGCGTGCCGCTGAAGGTGATCGTGCTCGACGACGGCGGCGATCCCACCACCGCGACCACCAACGCCCGCCGCTTCGTGACGGAGTCGAAGGCCGACATCATCATGGGCTCGGCGCTGACGCCGCCGACCATCGCGGTCTCCAACGTCGCCAACGAAGCCGGCATTCCGCATTTCGGCCTCGCGCCCTTCCCGATCACGCCGGAACGCATGAAGTGGTCGGTGGCGATGCCGCAGCCGATCCCGATCGTGGGCAAGGTGCTGTATGACCACATGAAGTCGAAGGGCGTGAAGACCGTCGGCTATATCGGCTACTCCGATTCCTACGGCGACCTCTGGTTCAACGACCTCAAGGCCCAGGCCGTGCCGATGGGCATGACCATCGCCGACGAGGAGCGCTTCGCCCGTCCCGACACGTCGGTAACCGGACAGGTGCTCAAGCTCGTCGCCGCCAATCCCGACGCGATCCTGGTCGGCGCCTCCGGCACCGCGGCTGCATTGCCGCAGACCGAGCTGCGCGAGCGCGGCTACCAGGGCCTGATCTACCAGACCCATGGCGCTGCCAGCATGGACTTCATCCGCATCGCCGGCAAAGCGGCCGAAGGCGTGCTGATGGCCTCCGGTCCCGTCATGGACCCGGAAGACCAGCCGGACGAAGCCGCCACCAAGAAGCCGGGCCTCGCGCTGAACTCGGCCTATGAGGCCAAGTATGGCCCGAACAGCCGCAGCCAGTTCGCCGGCCATTCCTACGACGCCTTCGAGATCCTGAAGCGCATCATCCCAGCGGCGCTGAAGACCGCAAAACCCGGCACGCCGGAATTCCGCGAAGCGATCCGCCAGGCGCTGCTGTCCGAGAAGGAGCTGGCGGCAAGCCAGGGCGTCTACAATTTCACCGAAAAGGACCGCTACGGCCTCGACGAGCGCTCGCGCATCCTGCTGACGGTGAAGAACGGCAAGTACACGCTGGTGAAGTAGGCGCAGCGAGAATTTTAAGACGCGAGAGCCGGCCCGATGAACCGGCTCTTTTGCTTTCGCTTTAAGAGCCGATTGCGGCTCCGGTGTTGCTGCGCTCCCTCTCCCGCTTGCGGGAGAGGGGTGGGGAGAGGGTATCTCCGCAGTGGGACAGACGTCCGCATTGTCGAGAAGGCCCCCAGAGGAGAAAACCCTCACCCGGCGCGTCGCGCCGACCTCTCCCGCAGGCGGGAGAGGTTACACCGAGCCCGCGGTTGCCCCGGCGCTACGCCGCCTGCCGCAATGGCGTCCACGCGAACTCCGGATAGTAATTGTCCATCATGCGGTCGACATAGGCGGTGAGATTGCCAAATCCCTCGGCCCGCTGCCGCAGACCGGACTCGAAGAACGGCGTCAGCATTCCCGCGAGCATGCCGAAGGCGGTGGCATCGACGCCGCAGGGCTTGTTGCCCATCAGATAGGCCTTGTCGCCGAGCTGCACCGAGAGCGCGAACAGCGAGCGCACGGCGAGATCGACGTCGTCATCGGGCGCATGGCGGCCGAGGCCGGAGAGCAGATAGTTCTCGGCGACGCGGAATTGCGCATCTTCGCGCAGCTTCTCGCGATTGTGCTCGGGCGCGCCGTCGAAGAAATGCGACGGCCCCTTGGCGAAGTTGACTGGGTCGACCCAGCGCGCGCCGACCACCGCCCAATAGACGTGATGCTCGATCATGCGCTCGAAGGCCCAGGCCTGCGCCCGCTCCTGCAATGACAGGCCGGCGTCGAAATCGAAGCCATAGCGGCGCTCGAGATGGGCGCGGATGAAGGTGGAATCGGCCACCGCTTCGCCGCCATCGTCGATGAACGGCAACTGCCCCTTGGGGGATGCCGGCGGCATCGCGCGCTCTTTCCGGTAGGGCAATCCTGCCATCTTGAGCTGCACCTCGGTCTTGGTGACGAAGGGGCTGATTTCCGGCAGGCCGAAGCCGGTACCAAAGCCGTAAAGCGTGATCATGCGAGCTCTCCCTGAACCTGCGAAAGTTGACGGAACCTAATGACGGGCTGCTGCCACCATGGTGGCAGCAGCCGTGATATCTTCTGCGAAACGGGCCCCTCGCCAGGCGCGGCCCATGATGTGGCGGACCAGCGCGTCCGCGGTCTGGATCAGCGAGCGTGTCACGACGCTTGCGAGCGCAAAGCGGAGATCGACGGCGGTGGAATCGAAAAACATCAGGCGGCTGAAGGCCAAAGCGTGCAGCGTGGCCTGCGCCCGCCACAGCGGACCGGCCGGGCCGAAATGGGACGGGATGATCATGGACAAATCCTCTCAGTCGACGTGTTGTCCCGGTATAGAACCCTCCTGCTGCCAACATCCTGTCAGCATCCACGCGCCGGATCTTGAGCGGACTGCGGTCAGGACTTTGGAAAGAGAATTGTCATGAGACGCGCCGACCGGCTGTTTCAGATCATCCAGGTGCTGAGGCGCACGCGTAAGCCGCTGACGGCGGATGCGATCGCGGCCGAGCTCGAGACCTCGAAGCGCACCATCTATCGCGACATCGCAACGCTGATGAGCCAGCGCGTGCCGATCCGCGGCGAAGCCGGCATGGGTTACATCCTGGAAAAGGGTTTCGACCTGCCGCCCTTGATGCTGACACCCGACGAGATCGAGGCGGCGGTGCTGGGTGCGCAATGGGTCGCGGGCCATGCGGACTCCGCGCTCGCGCGTGCGGCCGAAGATCTGATGGCCAAGATCGCCGACACCGTCCCGGAACGCCTGCGTCCCTTCGTGCTGGAGCCCGCGAGCCGCGCCCGGCCGAGCTGGAACAGGGAGCCTGATAGGCTCGACATGGCGCGCACGCGCACCCAGATCCACGAAGGCAAGAAGATCATGCTGCGCTATCGCGACGAGCAGGGCCGCCCGAGCGAGCGCATGATCTGGCCGATCTCGGTCGGCTATCTCGAAGCCGTGCGCCTGCTCGCGGCATGGTGCGAACTGCGCAGCGATTTTCGCAGTTTCCGCACCGACCGCGTCGTGGACGCGACCTATCTCGACGAGAGATACCCTGAAAGGCGCGACGTGCTGCGCGCAAGATGGCGCCAGAGCCTGGTCTGGGGTCCGCCAAAGGACACGTGACGATGGACGAGACAGCCACCATCGACCCGTCGAGCTGCTGCCAGAGCTGCGGCGCGTGCTGCGGCTATTCGGAGAACTGGCCGCGCTTCTCGATCGAGAGCGACGAGGAGCTTGCCGCGATTCCCGAAGCGCTCGTCAACGCGCGCCAATCCGGCATGCGCTGCGAAGGCGATCGCTGTTCGGCGTTGCGTGGCGAAATCGGGAAAGAGACCGCCTGCGGCATCTATGACGTGCGGCCGGAGGTGTGCCGCACCTGCATGCCGGGCGATGCCGAATGCGCGATGGCGCGGCGGAAGTTCGGGCTGCCGTTGATCGAGTCTGTTTAGGCAGGAACGGCTTCGCTGATCTCGTCGTCGATCTCGTCGTCCAGCGGTGCGAGCACCGAGAGCGGCTTGGTCGACAGCGTGATCGGCTTGCGGCCCCCCGACAGCGACGGCGACGATTTGGCCGCGCCTTCGCGCGCCAGAGCGTAAAGCGTCGAGCCGACACGTCCCCCGCTCTCGATCAAATCGCGTTCGTTGCAGCTGCCTGCGATCGCGACTGCCAGCGAATGCAGATGGCTGCGGCGATAGCAGAACAGCGCCAGCATAGCGCGGACGTCAGGGGAAACACTCTCAACAAGCCTCGGCAGGCCACTCTCGCTGGCGCGATACATCTCGCCAAGGAGTTCGTCGCGGACCGGGCAGAAATCGCTTTCAAAGGCGTCGCGGCTTGAAAACATTGTAGTTCTCCCTCGTGCGGGGAAGATGCAGCGCAATTCTCTAACGAAAGGTTAACCACGGTGGGCGGTAGTCACCCGGGGTGCTTGCTCGCCAGCGGCGAATCAGGGGGCGCGGAATGCTGCTATGGCGTCATGGCCGGGCTTGTCCCGGCCATCCACGGAAGGCCAAGTGGCACGTAGAACGTCGATGCCCGGGACAAGCCCGGGCATGACGACCGCCGATACGCGTGCCCCACCCTGGAGGCCGAGAGCCACAGCCCTAGTTGGCCGCCATGAAGATGGAGAGGCCGAAGCCGGTGAGATGGTGCAGCGCCTGGTCGACACCGATCAGGGTCCAGAACCAGGGATGGGCGAGATCGACACCGAAATTGGCGGAGACGAGCCCCTTGGCGCGGTCGATGGTGATGTGGATCACGAAGTCGATGAACGCCACGAACCAGAATTTCGGCGCGACGATCAGGATCAGCGGCAGCGCGACCGCGAGGTGAATCAGGCAATGCACCAGCAACGGCAGCGCCCAGCCGTGCTTCTGGTCCTTGCCCTGCGCCATCCAGGCGGTCTGGAGGACGAAATCGGCGATGATGTGCTTGAAGGTGAGCAACAACATCCAGCCAATGAGCGCTTCGACCGGAACCGCCGATGACATGGGTGGAAACGACAAAGCTGACGCCCTCATTGACGTGACAAGAAAAATTGGAGCGTTCAGCGCAACTTCTTCTTGGACCGGTCAAATCGCCGGGACCTGCGATTTATGACACCTCCCGCGACGGAATGCAGCCGGGGGGAACCGGAAAATCGCCAACTGTGGCTAACTGGTGATAGGATGACCAATCGCCACGGCCGGGACGAGTAAGGTTACCCTCGGCTCGAAATTTGCATTCCGGCACTGGCGCGCTATCATTCGCCGCAGAGAATATCGTTCTTTTTTCAGGCGTTTACGAATTGCAGGGCGTTTGCCGCGGTCACGTTCGCGAGGTCGCCCGCCACCCAGGAATAAGGCCAAGAGTGCTGACATGAGTGCTGAAGGCCCCACCTCGTCACCGATCGAACCGCCGCCGCGGCGCCCCAAGGTGATCAAGACCAACCAGCAGCAGGTCTTTCTCTACGTCGTGCTGACCCTGCTGCTGTCGCTTGCCACCGTCTGGGGCGGCCGCACCATGCTGCACAATTCGGAAACGCTGATCTTTGCCGTCGGCGCTCCCAACAGCGACGAGGCGCTGTTCGCGGCCAAGCTCGCCACTGTCCTGAAGAACAACGCCTCGCGCTTCCGGATCAAGATCGTCAACAATCCTGACAGCGCCAAGGCGCTCGCGCAGTTCGACCGCAAGCAGGCCGATCTCGCCGTGCTACGCACCGATGCCAAGGTGCCGCTGCGGGCGCGCACGCTCGCGATCCTCGAGCACGATCTCGTGCTGCTGCTCGGTCCCGGCAACAAGAAGATCAAGTCGCTCGCCGAGCTGAAGAAGAAGAAGGTCGCGGTTCTCGCCGAGAACGATTCCTCGCTGGCCTTCCTCCGCAGCATCCTCGATATCCCCGACGGTCCTGACGCCGCAAAGATCCAGATGGCGCCGCAGGGCGTGACGCTCGACAAGCTGTTTGTACCGGCGAACGGTTTTGGCGCGGTGATTGCCATCGTCCACGCCTCCAGGGCCGTGCGCGACAAGACCTATGAGCAGGTCGCCAGGCGCGGCGGCTTCACCTTGAACGCAATCGACGAGACCAAGGCGCTGGCGCGCAAATTCCCCGGCATTTCCGACGAGACGCTAACGGCCGGCACGCTGTCGGCCTCGCCCGAAATTCCCGACGACGACCTCGAAACGATCGGCCTCGAATGGCTGCTGGTCACGCAATCCAGGATGTCTGCGTCGACGGCCGGCGACCTCGCGCGCATCGTTTACGAGAACAAATCCGCCCTCGGGCTCGACAACGGCTTCGCCACAAAGATCGAACCGGCCTCCGTCGAGAAGGACGCCTATGTGATGGCGCATCAGGGCGCCGCCGATTACATCAACGACGACACCAAGTCGTTCATGGATAAGTACAGCGACATGATGTATCTGGGCGCCGCCGCGCTCAGCGTCATCGGCTCGATCTTCGCTGCGATCTACGCCAAGATCACGCGGATCGCGCCGGAGAAGGCCGGCGAGCTCTCCACCGCCGTCCTCGACATCGGCGAACGCATCGAGCACGCCCATTCGCTGGACCAGCTCGAATGTCTCCAGGACGAGCTGGAGGGCATCTTGCGCGGCGCCGTCATCGGCTTGCGGGACGGCACCATCAGTACCGACGGGCTCGACACGTTCAAGCTCGGCTACGAGTTCGTCCGCGACGAGGTCGCCATGCGCCGCGACTATCTCAAGCGCCATTGCGGCGAACTCGAAAAGACCGCCGCCCCGGCAGCCCTCGCCCCGCCCGACGAAAGCAACGTCGTGGTGGTGAAGACGGCCCAGAGTGCCTGATCGATCGCTTCGGCGGGCACCCGGCGGCGATCTGCCGATTTTTCCCGCGAATCGGTGCACCGACCTGGAACCGTCCCCAGCCACAACCGTTTATCCCGATTGCAACCGGAGAACGCAGCATGCGTACACTCCTCATCATGATCCTTCTGGGAATGTTGGTTGCGGTCGGATATTTCGCCTATTCGGCAATGACGATTGAGGGTGAGCCGATCCCGGCGGAAGGCTATCTGGCACTGGCGCTCGGTGCAGGGTTCTCCGTCGTCGTCGGCATCGGCTTGATGATGCTCCTGTTTTTCAGCAGCCGCCGCGGCTACGACGAGCCGCCGCATTTCAGGTAACTGCCCCGGGCCTGCCGCGGCACCGCGCGTCCGCGCCCCTCTTCGACGATCTTGCCGGCGGTCCGCCCCCGTCGTTGACGACCCCTGCCCGGGCGGGCACTTTGGGACCGAGGTCCCAGCCGGGGCCGCAAGAACCCCGACCGAGCCCTCCCGCCCGCATGTCCCAGCCGCTGACCTCCGCTCTGGCCCAGTTCGTGGCCGCCACGGCCGGCCGCAACATGACCAAGGCGGCCTATGTGGCAGTCGGCGTCGGCGTGCTCGGCATGGTGCTGCTGACGATCGGCCCGGCCTATGAGGCGGCACACCGCTGGGTCGACGTGGTGCTCTGGGCGTGCCTGGCCTATTTCGTATTCGAGTGGGTGGTCCGGCTGCGCCACATGGCGCGAACGGGGCGCCTTGCGCTCTACCTCTCCTCCTCCGCCGGCATCGTCGACGCGGTCGGCGCGCTGGCCGTGCCGGTCGCACTGATTCTCGGCGTCGAGCCAAAGACCGCCTGGCTGCTCAGCGTGCTCTGGGTGCTGAAGGTGGTGCCGGGCATTCCGGGCCTGCGGCAGCTCCGCCGCGTGCTGGTGCTGGAATCGGGGCCATTGCTCAGCGTGCTCGTGATCTTCCTGATGGTGGTCTTCCTGGCCTCCGTCGCCGAATATTTCCTGGAGCGGGATGTGCAGCCGCAGACCTTCGGCAGCGTCCCCGCCGCGCTGTGGTGGGCCGTCGTCACGCTGACGACGACCGGTTATGGCGACGTCGTGCCGGTCACGCCGGTGGGCCGCATGGTCGCGGCGCTGGTGATGATCTCCGGTCTTGGCGTGTTCGGCCTCTGGACCGGTATTCTGGCGACCGGCTTCGCCGCCGAGACGAGGCGCGACAATTTCCTCAAGACCTGGGAATCCGTCAGCAAGGTGCCGTTCTTCGCGGCGCTGGGACCTGCGGCCATCGCCGACGTCACCCACATGCTGCGGACCATGGAGCTGCCGGCGCGCACCATGATCATCCGCAAGGGCGCGCAGGGCGACTGCATGTATTTCATCGCGGCCGGCGCGGTCGAGGTCGACCTGCCCGGCAAGAAGGTGCAGCTGGGCGAAGGCGCCTTCTTCGGCGAGATGGCGCTGCTCGGCAACAATTTGCGCGGTGCCAACGTCTCGACCACGAAAGTATCGCGGCTGCTGGTGCTCGACCTCGTCGACTTCCGCGTGCTGATGGCACGGCATCCCGATCTCGCCGAAACCATCGACGCCGAAGCAAGACGGCGCACGCTCGAAAACAAGTAAGAGGAGACAAGAATGTCGGACATCACCGACGCGGCATCCAGCCCCGTGCTCGAAATCGCCGGCGCGCGCGCCACCATCCGCCTGAACCGGCCAAAACATCTCAACCGGCTGCAGGCCGAGGATCTCGGCGAGCTGGTAAAACTGTTCGACCGGATCGAGGCCGATCCCGCCATCCGCGTGCTGGTGTTGACCGGCACCGGCCGGGCCTTCTCGGCGGGCTACGATCTCAATTCGGTCGCCGAGCGCGCGGTGAGTGCGAGCGAGCAGCAGAGCGCGGGCTCGGCATTCGAAGTGGTCGTCAACCGCCTGGAGGATCTCGGCGTGCCGACCATCTGCCGGCTCAATGGCGGCGTCTATGGCGGCTCGACCGACCTCGCGCTCGCCTGCGATTTCCGCATCGGCGTCGACACCGCCGAGATGTTCATGCCGGCGGCGCGGCTCGGGCTGCATTATTACCGCAGCGGCATCAAACGCTACGTGACGCGGCTCGGCGTCGACAATGCGAAGAAGCTGTTTCTCACCGCGCAGAAGATCAGCGCGCCGGAGATGCTGCGGATCGGCTATCTCACCGCGATGGTGGCGGTGGAATTCCTGGACGAGGAGGTCGACAAGCTCGCGGGCATCCTCGCCGGCAACGCGCCGCAGGCGATGCGCGGCATGAAGCGCGCGATCAACGAATTCGCCCGCGGCGAGCTCGACGAAGCTGCCGCCGACCAGCGCCACCGCGACAGCATGCGCGGCGACGAGATCAAGGAAGGCATCAAGGCGTTTGGGGAGAAGAGAGCGCCGAGGTTTTGAGGAGGCGACTAGCGAGAGAATACGACGAGGCGCCTCGCACTCCGCTGTCGTCCCGGGGCATCGCGAAGCGAGAGCCCGGGATCCATAACCACGGGGCGTGGTTATGACGGCAAGCAGGTCACGCCGAGTCCTCGCAAAACTCCTGCCTGTGGCTATGGGTCCCGGGCTCGCGCTTTGCGCGCCCCGGGACGACAGCGGAAATTGAGGTGCTCGCTCAGCCTCCAGCAGCCTTGGCATGCTGTGCGGCCATCTCGTCATCGGCCGCATTGATGCGCTGGAATGCCGGCCGCGAGGTCATGCGCTCGGCATAGCGGACGAAGACATCTTTTTTCGGCACGATGCCGAACATCATGGTCCAGCTGAACGCGACGCCCCACAGCACATCCGCAGCCGTCATGCGCTCGCCGAGCAGATACGGGCCCTTCGACAGTTGCGTCTCGAGCGCCCCCAGCATGGTGTCGTAATCGGCATAGGGCGACTGCGTGATCGGCGCGGGCTCGCGCTGCATGAACCTGTCGATCAGGGCCGGCTCGAAGGATGCGCCGTAATAGGCGATCCAGCGCAGATACGGACCGCGCAGCGGATCGTCCAGCGCGGGCGTCAACCCCGCCTGTGGGAACAGATCGGCTAGATAGATCGTGATCGCGACCTGCTCGGTCACGAGCGCCTCGCCATGGCGGACCGCCGGCACCTTCCCGAGCGGATTGATGGCGAGATAAGCGGGCTGGCGCTGCTCGCCCGCCTTCATGTTGAGGACGTGGAGATCGTAGGGCGCCCCCAGTTCCTCCAGCAGCACCCGCGTGCCGGTGGCGCGGCTTTGCGGCGAATAATACAGGGTGAGGCGGTGGGAATCGGTCATGGCAGGTCTCCATCTGGCCGGCTGGCGATGGCGCTTGTAGCGGACCATACCTGACATCCTGTGTCAGGTATGGTTTAAGGGATCATGCGCGCGAGCCGGATGATGTCGATCCTCACCACCCTCCAGGCCAGGGGGCAGGTCACCGCGCCCGAGCTTGCGGAAGCCTGCGAGGTCTCGGTGCGCACGATCTATCGCGACATCGACGCGCTCTCGGCATCCGGCGTCCCTGTCTATGCCGACCGCGGCGCGGAGGGCGGCTATCGCCTGCTCGATGGCTATCGCGTCCGGCTCAACGGCCTGTCGCAGAGCGAGGCGGAGGCGCTGTTTCTCGCCGGCCTCCCCGGCCCTGCGGCCGCGCTCGGCCTGGATGCGGCGATGATCGCCGCGCAGAACAAGCTGATGGCGGCGCTGCCGGCGAACTTACGCCAAGATGCCGGACGGATGCAGGAGCGCTTTCACCTCGATGCTCCCGGCTGGTTCGGCGAGGCGGAAGAACCAAAACATCTGCGCGCCATCGCCGGCGCGGCCCTGCGCGGAACGCTGATCAAGATCCGCTACCAGAGCTGGCGCGCCGAGAAGCAGCGCCGGCTCGCACCGCTCGGCCTCGTGCTGAAGGGCGGCAGCTGGTATCTCGCCGGGCAAGTCGATGCCAGCGTTCGCACCTACCGCGTCGCGCGCGTGCTCGACTGTACCGTGCTCGACGACCGCTTCGATCGTCCTGCCGATTTCGATCTCGCCGCCTATTGGCAGGCCGCGACGCTTCGCCTCGAAGCCGAGATGCATCCCAATGTCGCAATCGTCCGGCTGTCGCCGTTCGGCGTCAAACTGCTGGGCGCGCTGAGCCAGCCTTACGTCAAGTCGCGCACCGAGATCGAAGACGTCGCTGACGCCGACGGCTGGCGCATCGCCAGAGTGCCGACCGGCAAGACCTCGTGGCACGCCGCGGCCGAATTGCTCCGGCTCGGGCCCGAGGCCGAAGTGCTGGAGCCCGCCGATCTCCGCGAAACCATGGCCGAGATGACGCAGGCGATGGCGGCGCGCTATCGCGCGGCGCGGAAAGCCTGACGGCGGCGCCTGCTGCCGCAACCGACGAAACAGTCCTGAAACACGATTCTCCGGCTGCCGTGTGAACGCATTCGCATTTCGATCCGACCGAGAAGCAGGGACACAACAACGGCCTTTGCGCCACACTGGAGAACGACAATGTTTCGCAAGCTTGCACTTGGTCTGATCGCCGCCGCCTCGCTCGGCGCCGCCGCCCTCGCGCCCACCGCGGCTTCGGCCCACGGCTTCCATCATCACTGGGGTCCCGGCTGGGGCTTTGGCGGCATCTACGTCAACACCGGCGTCAACAATTGCTACCAGGAGCGCGTCGTCCAGACCCGTCACGGCCTGCGTGTCCGCGTCGTGAATGTCTGCGCTTACGGGATCTACTGAGCCCGCCTGCATCGGCTGGGGGGGG